>JAFOBJ010000028.1 GCA_017381865.1 Bacteroidales bacterium | reverse complement strand
TGAAAATTGAAAGCTGAAAATGGAAAATTAATTTTCAGTTTTAACATTTCGATTTTCAATTCAAAATAAGTCCCGTTTGGGACAGCAGTTCATATGCTGAGGACAAAGTCTTTTGTCCGTTGTCTGTTGACTTCTTAAAAATCCTTAACATCATTTCTTAATATTTTCCTGATTTTATGTTAAAAATTGTTAAAACTGAAATATTTCCTTTGCAAACGCTTGACAAAAGGATTAGATGGTTGTAGTTTTGTAAGACCAAAATTTATGTTACATGAATAAAACTTCCATTATTAACGTCCAAGGCGTTGACATTGCCATAACAAAACATAATCAAGACGATTATATTTGTCTCACTGATATGATAAAAGCAAAAGATGGTGAAAGTAGAGCTGCAGACATCATTAAAAATTGGATTAGGAATAGAGTCACTATAGAATTTTTAGGCACATGGGAATCATTTTATAATCCTAATTTTAAAGTGGTCGAATTTGACCACTTTAGAAAAGAATCTGGTTTACCAACATTTACAATGAGTGTTAACAATTGGGTTGAAAAAACTAATGCCTCTTATCAAAAGAGGCATAAACAAGAAAGATCGTTATCAGATTCTTTCCGAAACTGCTAAAGACCAAAGAGAATTATTAAGTCATTATGACTATATGAAATCCATTAAAAAAATAGACAATAATACATTTATAGATTACAAAAAAGCATAATTTTTAATAAAAATAGAGCCGCCACTTTTCATGACAGCTCTACAATTATGAATTATGCATTATGAATTATGCATTATTTCTCAATTTCTTTCTTGATTCTTTCGTTCAACATTGGAACAATCTTGTGTAAGTCACCAACGATGCCTAAGTCGGCTGCGCTGAAGATTGGTGCGTACTTGTCTTTGTTGATAGCGATGATGTAACCTGATTCTTCCATACCTGCTAAGTGTTGGATAGCTCCAGAGATACCGCATGCTACATACAACTCAGGACGTACAGTCTTACCTGTCTGACCTACTTGGATGCAGTGGTCAACAACGCCAGCGTCAACCATAGCACGTGATGATGCTACTAAGCCGCCTAATGTGTCTGCCAATGCTTGTAACTTTTCAAAGCCTTCTGCGTTCTTCACACCACGACCGCCTGATACCAAAATCTTAGCGTCGGCAATGTCGTCGTTGCATGAGCATTTCATCTCTGTGTTGACGAGCTTAACTTTGAAACGTGCTGTGTCGAACTTAGGTGCGAACATTGTGACAACGCCTGCTCTGCCTTCTTCACGTTGACGTTTTTGCATAACGCCTGGACGTACTGTCGACATCTGTGGACGATTGTTTGGACATACGATAGTAGCCATCAAGTTACCGCCGAATGCTGGACGTGTCATACGGAATTGCTTGTCGCCTGCTTCTGTGTCAGCAACTTCGAGTTTTGTACAGTCTGCTGTGAGACCTGTGTTCAATCTTGCTGCGAGACGTGGAGCGAGGTCACGACCGATTGTAGTAGCACCGTAAAGAACGATTGTTGGTTTGAATTCTGTGATGATTTGATATGCTGCTTGTGAGTATTGCTCTGTGATATAGTCTTTCAACTCTGGACAGTCGGCAACGAGGACTTCGTCAGCACCCATCTCGATGAGTTTCTGTGCTTGGTCTTTTACGTTGTAACCGAGTAACATTGCAACTACTTTTTCGCCGAGTGAGTCAGCCAAGTCGCGTGCTTTACCTAAAAGTTCGAAAGCTACAGGTTGAATCACGCCGTTACGTTGTTCAGCGAATACGAATACGTTTTTATAATCTTGAATATTCATAACTTCTCCTTTTAGATAATATGTTTCTCTTTAAGTTTATTAACAATAAGTTCTACAGCTTCTTCTTCGCTTACTTCGTGTACTTCACCTGGAGCCTTCATTGCTTTAGGGAATGATTGGAACACTTTTGTTGGTGAGCCTTTGAGACCTAATTTTGCTTCATCGACGTCGATCTTTTCTGCTGACCAGATTTCTACTTCTTTGTCGTAAGCTTCAACGATGCCTGATACTGTCATATAACGTGCGTCGAATGCTGATGCCAAGACTGTGAGGAGACATTTGCCTTCTACTTCTAATGTCTGGATGCTTTCTTCGCTTTCTTTCTTAACGAGAAGGTTGCCGTTTTCCAAACGTTGTGCGTCGATGACGTATGACACTTGTGGGATGTCTAAGTGTTCTGCCATCTCAGGACCTACCTGTGCTGTGTCGCCGTCGATAGCTTGACGACCTGCGATAATGAGGTCGTAGTCCATTGTCTTCATTGCGCCTGCTAAAGCGTATGATGTTGCCAATGTATCAGCACCTGCGAATTTTCTGTCTGTCAATAAGATTGCTCTGTCTGCGCCCATTGCCATAGCTTCTCTCAAGATGAGTTCTGCTTGTGGAGGACCCATAGTGATGACTGTTACGTTAGCGCCGCAGCTGTCTTTCATTCTGAGAGCGAGTTCGAGGCCACCTTTATCGTCTGGGTTCATGATGCTTGGAACGCCGTCACGAATCAAAGTACCTTTGACCGGGTCAATCTTAATTTCTGTTGTATCTGGAACTTGTTTAATACATACTACTATATTCATATTACTTCCCTCCTATTTAAATAAATTACCGGCGATAACCATTCTTTGAACTTCTGAAGTACCTTCGTAGATTTCAGTGATCTTAGCGTCACGCATCATACGTTCTACTGGATATTCGCGTGTGTAACCATAACCGCCGTGGAACTGAACAGCTTTTGTTGTCACTTCCATCGCTGTCTCTGCTGCGAACAATTTAGCCATCGCTGCGTCAACTGAATAAGGAACACCGTTGTCTTTCTTCCATGCTGCCTTGCGTACTAAGAGACGAGCTGCCTCGACTTTAGTCTGAAGGTCTGCCATTTGGAATTGTGTGTTTTGGAATGAAGCGATTGACTTGCCGAATTGTTTTCTTTCTTTTGTATATTTAACTGTCTCATCCATTGCACCTTGAGCGATACCGAGAGCTTGTGAAGCGATACCGATACGGCCGCCGTCCAAAGTCTTCATAGCAATGCTGAAACCTTTGCCTAACTGACCTAAGAGGTTTTCTTTTGGAACTTCGCAGTTTTCGAAAACTAACTCGCATGTTGCTGAGCCGCGGATACCGAGTTTCAATTCTTTCTTACCTACTGAGAATCCTTTGAAGCCTTTTTCAACGATGAATGCTGAGATGCCTTTTGTGCCTTTTGACTTGTCTGTCATAGCCATGACGATGAATACGTCAGCGTTAGAAGCATTGGTGATGAAAATCTTAGTGCCGTTGAGAATCCATTTGTCGCCAGCGTCAACAGCTGTTGTCTGTTGCATAGCAGCGTCGGTACCAGCGTTAGGTTCTGTCAAACCGAAAGCGCCGATCCATTCGCCTGAAGCGAGTTTTGGCAAATATTTCATCTTTTGTTCTTCAGTGCCGTGTTCCAAGATTGGAGCAACGCATAATGAAGTGTGAGCTGACAAGACGACGCCTGTTGTTGCACAAACTCTTGAGAGTTCTTCAACTGCCATGATGTACATCTGTACGCTGCCGCCTGCGCCGCCATATTGTTTTGGAACAGGGATACCCATCAAACCTAACTTGGCCATTTTCTCGACGGTCTCGATTGGGAATCTTTCTTGCTCGTCAATTTCAGCTGCCAAAGGCTTGACTTCATTCTCAGCAAATGATCTGATCATCTGCAAGAATAATTCTTCTGTCTTTGAATAACTAAAGTTCATTATCGTATATATTTAATTCATTAATATTTATAGAAACCTTGACCTGATTTACGTCCGAGCAAGCCTGCTCTTACCATCTTCTTCAAAAGTGGATGTGGACGATATTTGCTGTCGGCGAATTCATTGTAAAGAACTTCCATGATTGCCAAGCAGACGTCGAGACCGATGAGGTCGCCTAATGCGAGTGGTCCCATTGGATGGTTAGCACCTAACTTCATTGCGCTGTCGATGTCTTCAACAGAAGCGATGCCTTCAGCGTAGATGCCAACAGCTTCGTTAATCATTGGAACTAAGATACGGTTGACGACGAAACCTGGAGCTTCTTCAACCATAACTGGTGTCTTGCCGATTGCTGTTGCTAATTCGAAAATCTTGTTGCTTGTCTCTTCTGATGTCATTTGTCCTTTGATGACTTCAACGAGTTTCATCACTGGAGCTGGGTTGAAGAAGTGCATGCCGATGAACTGTGATGGACGGTCGGTGATAGCAGCTATCTCTGTGATTGACAATGAAGATGTATTTGTTGCGAAGATTGTTTCTGGTTTACAAACTTTGGCGAGTTCTGCGAAGACTTCTTTCTTGAGATTCATGTCTTCTGATGCAGCTTCGATGACGAGGTCAGCATCGGCGAAATCAGCGTAATCAACTGTTGTGCTGATGTTTGCCATAACAGAATCCATATATTCTTGTGTAACTTTACCTTTTTCTACGAGTTTAGACAATGATTTAGAAATCTTGCCTACTGCTTTGTCTAAGCTGGCTTGAGTTCTACTTTTCATTACTACTGGCATGTTAGCTTGTGCGAATGCTTGTACTACGCCAGCGCCCATTGTACCTGTTCCGATAACGTAAACTTTCATAATATTATCCTTTTTGTTTTATATTTATTTTCCTTTAAAAACTGCTTTTTCTTTAGCCAAGAATGCTGTCATTCCGTCTTTCTGGTCTTCTGTTGAGAAGCATTTTGCGAAGTATTCGTTTTCGTAAGCGAGTGCTTCGTCGATATTCATGTCGTAATTGTCGTTGATGCATTTCTTTGCGTATGCCACTGCTATAGGAGCGTTCTTCAGAATCATCTTGACGAGTTTCATGGCTTCGTCCATGAGGTCGGCTTGTTCATAGACAGCGTTGACGAGGCCGATGCGATGTGCTTCCTGTGCGTCGATGAGCTTGCCTGTGTAGATGAGTTCTTTAGCGTAAGAAGGACCTACGAGTTTAGGCAATCTGTATGTTCCAGAGAAACCAGGAATGATACCGAGGCCGACTTCAGGCTGACCGAATTTGGCGTTTGTCGAAGCGATGCGGATGTCGCATGCCATAGCGAGTTCGCAGCCGCCACCCAAGGCGAAACCGTTGACAGCAGCGATGACTGGGATTTGAAGGTCTTCCACTTTCTTGAAAGCTGCTGCGCCTAACTTAGCGAATTCCAATGCCTCAGCGTAGTTCTTGTCTTTCATCTCAGCGATGTCGGCGCCGGCAACGAAAGCCTTCTCGCCATCACCGGTGATGATGAGAGCCTTGACGACTGACAAATCAATATTACTTGCGAAATAGTCAATCTCGCTTAATATTCTTGAATTCAAAGCATTCAACGACTTAGGAGCCGACACTGTCAACACGCATACGCCGTTGTCTTTTATTTCTGATTTTAAAAATTGATATTCCATA
>JAFOBJ010000027.1 GCA_017381865.1 Bacteroidales bacterium | reverse complement strand
CATCGCTGCTCTCATCGTTGTCATGTTTGCTGTTGTAGTATTATATTATTGGTTAATTGTTGGTTAATAGGATAATATTATGAAAGAATTAAATTCTAAGATACCTGCAGGTCCATTGGCAGAAAAATGGACAAATTATAAAGCTCACCAAAACTTGGTGAACCCTGCTAACAAGAGAAAATTAGACATCATCGTTATCGGTACAGGTTTGGCTGGTGCTTCAGCTGCTGCATCATTCGGTGAAATGGGCTTCAACGTAAAAGTGTTCTGCATCCAAGACAGTCCACGTCGTGCTCACAGTATCGCTGCTCAAGGTGGTATCAACGCTGCTAAGAACTATCCTAACGATGGTGACAGCACATACCGTCTTTTCTACGACACAATCAAAGGTGGTGACTACCGTGCTCGTGAAGCTAACGTATATCGTCTCGCTGAATTAAGTAATAACATCATCGACCAATGCGTCGCTCAAGGCGTTCCTTTCGCACGCGAATACGGCGGATTATTAGCTAACCGTTCATTTGGTGGTGCTCAAGTATCCCGAACATTCTACGCTCGCGGTCAAACCGGACAACAATTGCTCCTCGGTGCTTACGGCGCATTATCAAAAGAAATAGAAAAAGGTACAGTTAAGATGTACGCTCGTCGTGAAATGATGGACGTCGTTCTCGTCGACGGTCGCGCTCGCGGTGTCATCATGCGTAACCTCGTAACAGGCGAACTCGAACGCTACGCAGCTCACGCTGTCGTTATCGCTTCTGGCGGTTACGGTCGTGTATTCTTCCTTTCAACAAACGCTATGTCATCAAACGGCTCAGCTGAATGGCAAGCTTACAAGAAAGGCGCTATGATGGCTAACCCTTGCTTCACACAAATCCACCCAACATGTATCCCAGTTCACGGTGACTACCAATCAAAACTTACTCTTATGAGTGAAAGTCTCCGTAACGACGGTCGTATCTGGGTTCCTAAGAAAAAAGAAGACGCTGACAAATTAGCAAAAGGTCAAATCAAAGCTAAAGACATCGCTGAAGAAGATAGAGATTACTATCTCGAAAGAAGATACCCAGCTTTCGGTAACTTGGTTCCTCGTGACGTTGCTTCACGCGCTGCTAAAGAAAGATGCGATGCTGGTTTCGGCGTTAACAACACAGGTCTCGCTGTTTTCCTCGACTTCAAAGAAGCTATCGGCCGCTTAGGTCAAAAAGTCGTTGAAGAAAAATACGGTAACCTCTTCGAAATGTACGAACGTATTGTTGACGACAATCCATACGAAACTCCAATGATGATTTATCCTGCTGTTCACTACACAATGGGTGGTCTCTGGGTTGACTATGAATTACAAACAACAATCCCAGGTTTGTTCGCTGCTGGTGAAGCTAACTTCTCAGACCACGGCGCAAACCGTCTCGGTGCTTCAGCTTTGATGCAAGGTCTTTCAGATGGTTATTTCATCTTGCCTTACACAATGCAAAACTACCTCTCAGACCAAATCGGTGTTCCACGTTTCAATCCAGACGCTCCAGAATTTATGGAAGCTGAAAAACAAATCCGTGAAAAGATCAACAGACTCATGGCTATCAACGGTAAACAAACCGTCGATTCTATCCACCGTCGTTTAGGTCTCATCATGTGGAATAAAGTCGGTATGGCTCGTAACGAAAAAGGTTTGAAAGAAGCTATCGAAGAAATCAAGGCATTACGCAAAGAGTTTTGGCAAGACGTTAAAGTTCCTGCTACATCAGGCATGAACAACGAACTTGAAAAAGCTCTTAGAGTTGCTGACTTCTTAGAAATGGGCGAACTCATGGCACGCGACGCTTTGATGCGTAACGAATCATGCGGCGGTCACTTCCGTGAAGAATTCCAAACAGCTGACGGCGAAGCAATGCGTAACGACGCAGAATACAGCTTCGTAGCTGCTTACGAATACCAAGGTCCTGACGCAGAACCAGTATTGTATAAAGAACAACTTAAGTTCGAAAATGTCGAGGTTAAACAAAGAAACTATAAATAATTTTGCATTATGAAGTTAACATTAAAAATCTGGAGACAGAAAAATAATTTAGACAAAGGTAAATTTGTTACATATAATGTAGATAATATTCCTGAAGAAGCTTCATTCCTTGAGATGCTCGACATCTTGAACGAAAGACTCGTCTTGCAAGGTGAAGACCCTGTTACATTCGACCACGACTGCCGCGAAGGTATCTGCGGTGCTTGCGGTTTGTATATCAACGGCCACCCTCACGGAAAATATAAAAACACCACAACATGTCAGCTCCACATGCGTAAGTTCAAAGACGGCGACACTATCACCGTTGAACCATGGCGTTCTGAAGCTTTCCCAATCATCAAAGACTTGATGGTTGACCGTTCAGCTTTAGACAGACTCATCCAATCAGGTGGTTACGTATCAGTACGCACAGGTGGTGTGCCAGACGCTAATGCATTGCCAGTCAACAAACATGACGCTGACCTTTCAATGGACGCTGCTTCATGTATCGGCTGCGGCGCTTGCGTTGCAACATGTAAAAACGGTAGCGCTATGCTCTTCGTATCAGCTAAGTTCTCACAACTCGCTTTGTTACCACAAGGTCAAGTTGAAACATACGAAAGAGTTCAAAAAATGGTCGCTAGAATGGACGAACTCGGTTTCGGTAACTGTTCAAACACATACGCATGTATGGCAGAATGTCCAAAAGGTATTTCTGTAACAAACATCGCTAGAATGAACAGACAATTCTTAGCAGCTAAGATAGCAGAACCTTTGAAAAAATAAGACACTAAGTCTTTAAGTTGCTAAGTTGCTAAGATGTTAAGATGTTGAGAAATTTTTAACCTCAGCAACTCAGATTCTCAGTAACTCGGTAACTCAGAATATCAGAACCTCAGAATTTTTTCTGGGGTTCTTTTTTTAAAATTCTGAGATTTTGAATTTCTGAGTTTTAAAAAAATTGTATCTTTGTAAATTATAATTAAAATTTTATTTTTATGAAGAAACTTTTACTAATCTTAGTGATGATGGTAATGGCTCCATCAATAATGAAAGCTGACGAAATTATCGTTGGTAAAGAAACAGGTAGTACAAACACCAATCCTTTTTTAAGTTACATTCACCATTCATGGACAGAAATAATCTATCAAGCTGAAGAAATAGGTCAAGCTTGTACTATAGAAAGCATTGCTTTTAATTTTGTAGAAGGTTTGCCATTTGCGATAAATGAACTTAATATTTATTTTGCTGAAACAACAAAAACAGAGTTTGCAAATAAATCAGAATGGACACCAGAAAGTGAATTGACATTGGTTTATTCTGGAGAAAATGTAGTGGTAGGTGATGACGCTTGGGAAATATTCCAGTTTGATACTCCTTACGAATACAGCGGAGAAAAAAACTTGGCAGTCATGATTTCAAAGTCTTCAACATCTTTCGTAGAAGTTCTCAAATTGACTTGCTGTGACGCAGCAAAATCAATTATGTTCACAGCAAGCGATACCGATTCTTCTTTCGCTAAATATCCAACAGCTGATGGTATGTCAGTTTACAGCAAAAAACCAGTTATGAAATTGATAACACCAGCAACTAAACTCGACGCTCCAACAAACCTCAGAGCATACATCAGACAAGACATTCCAGATTATAACTACAAATACGAAATCACCATGGCATGGGACGCTGTTGAAGGCGCACAAGGCTACGATGTTTTCGTCAATACAACAAAAGAACAAGATTTCTATCTCGGCTATACAGGCGGCACAGCATACGTCGCTGGCTCAAATGAAGAAACAACATTCGAGTTCTATATCGTGGCATTCAACGACGAACTCGGCATAGAATCAGAACCATCAGAAATATGCACAGTCACAGTCGTTGACGACGCTATCGAAGAAATGAACGCTTCATTCAACATCTATCCAAATCCAGTCAACGACAGAATCTATATTGAAACAGAATCAGAAATCAAGGAAGTTGTCGTTTACGATGTTTACGGAAGAGTTCAAAATCTTAGCAACTTAGCAACTCAGCAACTCAGCAACTCAATAGATGTTTCTAACTTGAACAGTGGAGTTTACTTCGTGAAAGTCGTTACAGAAAACGGAGAATCTGTTAAGAGATTTATTAAGAAATAATAAGCTATGAGCCGTGAACTGTGAGCAATTGCTTGCGGCTTATGGCTCGATGCCCACATCAAAAAAATAAAAATATGAAAAAGATTTTAACATTCATCTGCGCTCTCGTATTAAGCATTAACATCAGCGCACAAACACCATTGACGGAAGCTCTCGATTTCCAAGCTACAGCTCATCATGGTGAAGAAATAGATTTGTTTGAAATCCTTGATAATGGACAATTCGTCGTGTTGGATTTCTTCTTCACAACATGCCACTTCTGTAATGAAGGCCTCCCTTATCTCATTGAAGCTTACTATGAATTAGGCGAAAATAAAGAAGATGTCTATTTCATGGAAGTGTCACCAACTGACCATAACAGATCGCCTTTCTTCTTTGTTGATAAATATATCGAACAATATTCAGTTCCTTTCCCAACTTTACATACAGAAACAGGCGGAATGACAGGCAAGGAAATTTACGATATGTACCAAATTCCACATTGCCCAACATTAGTGTTTATCGCTCCTGACCATAAGATAATTCTTCAAGACTATTCTGTATATCAAACTAAATCGACAGAAATCGTTGTAAGAGATTTTCGCAGATTGATGAAAGGCTATAATGCTGATACTCTTTATGCTCCAACAAAATTAACAGCAGAAGCAATAAATGAAACAACAGCATTGTTGTCATGGGAAGAAGTAGAAAACGCTTACAGATATAATATCTATTTGGGTGATTCATTGGTCGCAAAAGATGTTGCTGAAACATCATATTTAATGACAAAACTTGAAGTTGGTAAAGAATATTGCTACAATGTTACAGCAACATATTTAGAAAGAGAATCAGCACATTCAGAACCAGCCTGCGTTACAACAGAAGAAGGCATGACATTCGCCTCTCCTGCAAACGTAGTAGCAACCCCAACAAACGATTCAACAATTGTTTTGACATGGAACTCTGTTGAAAAAGCTGAAAGCTATAAGGTCTATAGAGGAACAGAACTCCTTGCAACTGTAACAGATACAACATACACAGAAGAAGGCTTGGAAGCAGAAACACAATATTGTTATGTGGTTACAAGCTGCCTTGAAACAATAGAGTCAGTCGCTTCTGAAGAAGTCTGTGCAACAACATTGAAAGTTGAAGAACCAGAACAGCCAGCAGACTCTACAAAACTCGCAGCTCCAACAAACCTCAGAGCATACATCAGACAAGACATTCCAGATTATAACTACAAATACGAAATCACCATGGCATGGGACGCTGTTGAAGGCGCACAAGGCTACGATGTTTTCGTCAATACCACAAAAGAACAAGATTTCTATCTCGGCTATACAGGCGGCACAGCATACGTT
>JAFOBJ010000026.1 GCA_017381865.1 Bacteroidales bacterium | reverse complement strand
GTGACATAAAGATAGCATTTGTGAAAAACGGAACATATCAGATGGCTATGGACGATATTAGAGTAGTGACAAACAATCCTAACGCAATAATAGAAGAAAAAAATATAGCTGCAATGTTGGTTTACCCAAATCCTGCTGACAATATAGTCAAGGTAGAATTAGGTGATGTTTCTTGTGACAATGTACTGACAATTACCGACATCACTGGCAAGACAATAATATCTGAAACTGTTACAGATAACTCAATAGAGATAAATATAAGCCGCTTAAGTAGCGGACTCTATTTCATCAAGCACGGAAACAAAGTCTGCAAATTTGCTGTCAAATAAAATAGCAATAAATATTTAAAGGAATCTTCTTGAATCTGAAGATTCCTTTTTTGTTTATACATTCGTTTCTTTAGTTGGATAAGTTGTATTATTTTCCAAAAAATCTTTCCTTAACCTTCCTTTTTCTCAAAAAAAATGCGTAGTTTTGGAAAGATGTTTCAATGTTTTTATTTCGTTGAAAATCAATATTGATAATAGCATGTGATAAAAATTAATCTGCTAAGTTTTTGCAGAATGCTTTTTTATTTTTGCTCAGTTTATTTTATTCAATAAGGAGTTTTTATGTTTTTGATATTTGATACAGAGACCACCGGTCTCCCACTTGATAAGAATGCGCCCTTGACTAACTTCAGCAACTGGCCGCGTATGGTGCAGCTGGCCTGGCAAATTCATGACGCTAATGGTAAGTTCGTCAAGGCTGAGAATCACATCATTAAGCCTGAGGGTTATATCATTCCTATCAATGCATCGATGGTGCATGGCATCAGCACTGAACACGCTCTCAACGTGGGCGAGGACCTGAATCATGTTCTCGATATCTTCACAGAGACACTCAAAACTGTGAAGTATGTCGTGGGTCATAATGTGGAATTTGACCTTAACGTGGTGGGCTGCGAATATCTCAGAATCAAAGGCGTCAACCCTCTGGAGCAGAAGCTTATGGTTGACACCTGCACTGAAAAGACTGCTAACTTCTGTAAACTCGGCGGCGGTCCTGGCCGTAAGTTCAAGAAACCTAAACTCGCTGAGATTCATCAGCTGCTCTTCAACGAGGGCTTCGATATGGCGCACAACGCCTCGGCTGACGTGGAGGCTACAGCGCGCGTCTTCCTCGAACTGATTCGTATCAAAGTATTGGATAACAATGATATAATAGAAGATAACACTTTCTTCGATAACTTCTACGCCGCTAATCCTGATGTCATCAAACCTGCTGGCATCAAGGTGGTTTCTAATGTGGCTGAGGCTGTTAAGCCAGAAGTTAAAGAGACTACAAGACTACAAGATAACAAGATAACAGCTTATACTCCGAATCATTTTACGCATCTTCACGTCCACTCGCATTTCTCAATATTGGATGGTATGTCGAAGGTGCCGGACCTTATCGATAAATGTACTAAGAACGGCATGTATTCCATGGCTCTTACAGACCATGGTAATATGTTTGGTATCAAGGAGTTTGCCGATTCTTCTAATAAATATAACGGTAAGATAAAGGATAAGATTAAGGAACAGGAGAAAATCCTTAAAGATGAGAAATCTACTGATGCTCAGAAAGATGACGCTACTGTAGAAATCGACCTCCTCAAGAAAAAGATGTTCAAGCCTATCTTCGGCATGGAGGCTTACTGCGCTCCGGTGAGCATCGACAAACGCGATGGTCGCGCCGATAGGGGTTATCACCTTATTATTTTAGCAAAAAACAAGCAGGGTTACAAGAGCTTATGTAAATTATCTTCAATAGCTTACGTTGATGGTTATTACTACAATCCTCGTATCGACCATTCGCTTCTTGAGCAATATCACGAAGGTCTTATCGTGACTTCGGCTTGTCTCGGAGGCGAGCTTCCTCAGAAGATTATGAATGGCGACATCGAAGGTGCTGAGAAGTCGTTGCATTGGTTCAAGAATCTCTTTGGCGATGATTTCTATATTGAGCTTCAACGTCATAAGACTGACAAACCTAATGCTGATAAAACTACTTTCGAACGTCAGCAGGAAGTGAATAGGGTGCTGATTGAATTGGCAAGGAAGACTAACACCAAGATTATAGCTACTAACGATGTTCACTTCGTGGAGGAAGAACATAGCGAGGCTCACGACCGTCTGATTTGTTTGAGCACGGGCCGTGACTTCGATGACCCTGACAGAATGCATTACACTAAGCAAGAGTGGCTTAAGAGTCCGCAGGAAATGGGCGAGGCTTTCGCTGACCTTCCTGAGGCTCTTGAAAATACAAAGGAAATCGTAGATAAGGTGGAGGCTTATTCCATCGACTCTGACCCGATTATGCCTGTCTTCGATATTCCAACTGACTTCGGCACAGAAGAACAATATCGTCAGAAGTTCACAGAAGAGGATCTTTTCAACGAATTTACTCGCAACGAAGTCGGAGAGGTGGTGATGAGCCAGGAAGAAGCCGAGAAGAAAATCAAGAAGTTAGGTGGCTACGACAGATTGTATCGTATCAAGCTCGAGGCTGACTATCTCGCTAAACTCGCTTGGGAAGGTGCAGAGCGTCGTTATGGCAAGGAACTCACTGACGAACAGAGAGAACGTATTGTCTTTGAGCTTCATATCATGAAGACCATGGGTTTCCCTGGTTACTTCTTGATTGTTCAGGATTATATCCGCGGAGCTCGTGAGGAACTTGGCGTTTCCGTTGGTCCAGGTCGTGGTTCCGCTGCTGGTTCTGTGGTGGCTTATTGCTTGAAAATCACTGATGTCGACCCTCTGAAATATGACCTTCTTTTTGAACGTTTCCTTAACCCTGACCGTATCTCACTTCCCGATATCGACGTTGACTTTGATGACGACGGTCGTGGTAAGGTTCTGGATTGGGTCACAAATAAATATGGTAAGGAAAAGGTTGCTCATATCATCACTTACGGCACTATGGCGACAAAATCGTCTATCGCTGACGTGGGCCGCGTGCAGAAGGTGCCTATTCCTAAAGTGAATGAAATCAAGGCTTTCGTTCCTGATAAATTCCCTGATAGCATCAAAGATGAAAAAGGAAAAACACCAAAGGTAAATCTCAAAAACTGTTTCAAATATGTTCCTGAGATGAAGGAATTGGTGGAAGGCGACGATGAAAATATCTCATCAATGTTGACATACGCGCAGCAGCTGGAAGAGACTAACCGTCAGATTGGTATCCATGCTTGCGGCGTTATTATCGGTGCTTCAGATTTGACGAATTACGCTCCTCTTTGTACAATCAAGGATAAGGACACAAAAGAGGACGTTCTCGTTACTCAATATGACGGTCACGTTGTTGAGACTGTCGGTCTTATCAAGATGGACTTCTTGGGTCTCAAGACTTTGACCCAAATTAAAGACGCTCTTGCTAACATCAAGAAAACCAGAGGTATTGATGTCGATATCGACAATATTCCAATCGACGACGAAGAGACATATAAATTATATAGTTCGGGTAACACCATCGGTACGTTCCAGTTCGAATCTCCTGGTATGCAGAAGTATCTTCGTGAACTGAAACCTACTGTCTTTGAAGACCTTATCGCTATGAATGCCTTGTATCGTCCAGGTCCTATGGATTACATTCCTACATTCATCGCGCGTAAGACTGGAAGAGAGCCTATCAGTTATCCTATTCCTATCATGGAGAAGTATCTCAAAGATACTTACGGCGTTACTGTTTATCAAGAGCAGGTCATGCTTCTGTCGCGTCAGCTCGCAAACTTCACTCGTGGTGAGTCTGACACCTTGCGTAAGGCGATGGGTAAGAAGCTGATAGAAAAGATGAACGAACTGAAAGGTAAGTTCATGTCGCAAGGCGAGGCTAACGGCCACGACCCTAAGATATTGGAAAACATCTGGAAAGACTGGGAGAAATTTGCTTCTTACGCTTTCAACAAATCGCACGCTACTTGTTATTCATGGGTGGCTTATCAGACTGCATATCTCAAGGCGCATTATCCTGCTGAATTCATGGCTGCTGTTTTAAATAGCTGTATCAGAGATAGTAAGGAAGTCGTCTTCATGATTGAGGAATGTCGTCGCATGAAGATTGATGTGCTCGGACCTAATATTAATGAGTCGGAATATAAGTTTACCGTTAATAAGAAAGGTCAGATTTGTTTCGGTATGGGAGCGGTAAAATCTATTGGTGAAATCGTCATTCAATCTATCATTGATGAAAGAAATGCCAACGGTCCGTTCAAGGATTTCGCTGATTTCATTATGAGAGTCAATGGCAAAGGCGTCAATAGAAAATCAATTGAGGCACTTGCTGGAGTCGGTGTTTTCGACAGTTTTGAAGGAATGCACAGAGCTATGTTCTATTATATTCCAGAAGGCGACAAGACGACTTTTGTGGAAAAAGCGATAAAATCGGTAGGCGCATATCTCGATAGAAAAAATAATGCTCAATTCGACTTATTCGCTGATAGTGTGGAAGATAATGACGACACATTCGTAATTCCATATCCAGAATGTGAGCCTTGGTCGAAGGTCAAGGAACTCGAAATGGAGAAAGAACTCGTTGGCTTCTATATGAGTGCTCATCCTCTTGATATGTATAGAGATACGATAAAATATTTTGCCAATATTAAACTTGAAAATGTCAAGGCGGCTATAGAATCAAGTCGTGTCGATACTACATTTACGATGGCAGGATTGGTGGCTTCAGCAGAAAGATTTACATCAAAGACAGGAACTGAATACGGTAGGTATCGTATTGAAGACCAGAGCGGAAGCTTTGAGTTTATGCTCTTTAAAGAAAACTATATGAAGATGAATCATCTTATGGTTCCAGGCACTCAATTGTTAGTTACTGGCATCGTTAAAGAGAGATTTGTAAAAGTCAAAGAAGAGGATTTAGGTAAGGTTGACCCTAATGCTCCAAAACCTAAAGAGTTGAGGATAACGAAGATAGAGCTTCTTGAATCTATCATGGACAGCACCAATAGGGAAGTGAAGTTTATGATTTATACGGATATTTTGGATAAGGAAAAAACGCAACAATTTATCAATATAATAAAGGAACATAAAGGCAAACAGCATTATTCGATATATTTTGTTGATAGAGTTAATAATATGTCATGTGTGATGCATCCGTCAAAAGGAGGTATTAACGCAGCGGAAGTCTTTGAACTTCTAAGAGATGCAGATTATGTGACATACGATTTGAAGAAGTGATGTAGTAATGTAGTGATGTAGTAATGTAGTAATGTAGTGATGTAGTGATGTAGTGATGTAGTGATGTAGTAGTTCTCCATTACTCCATTACTTCATTACTTCATTACTCCATTACTCCAACTAACTAAAAAAATCTTTAGCCTTTTGTCTTTTGTCTTTAGCCTTTTATTATATTTGCAAAAAATAATTTCAGTATTAACTTTATAAAAAATTATAATTATGGCAAATCACATTACAGACGCTACTTTCGAAGTAGAAGTATTACAAAGCGAAGTTCCAGTTATGGTTGATTTCGGCGCAGCATGGTGCGGCCCTTGCAACATGATCGCTCCTTATATGGATCAATTAGCTGAAGAATATGCAGGCAAAGCTAAAGTTTTCAAAGCAGACATCGACGAATGCCAAAGCTTAGCAGCAAAATTCCGCATCATGAACGTTCCTACAGTTCTTTATTTCAAAGGCGGTCAAGTAGTTGACAAAAACGTTGGTGGCGCAGCAAAACAAGTTTTCGAAGACAAATTGAAGAAACTTATCTAATATAAATGCCAATAGATGTCAGCAATATTGCTCAACTGGGAAGCCTTGAATTCTTAGCGCGGCAAATAGTGGAAGGCTTTATAACAGGTCTCCATAAAAGTCCGTTTCATGGCTTCTCAGTGGAGTTTGCTGAGCATCGCCTTTATAACTCAGGAGAACCTACCAAAAACATCGACTGGAAACTTTACGCAAGAACCGAAAAACTCTTTGTGAAACGCTACGAAGAAGAAACCAATCTTCGTTGTCATATCGTCATCGACAAGAGTTCAAGTATGTACTTCCCGGTACGAAACAAACTCGATTTCGAGCATCCTAATAAATTATGGTATTCTGTGTACAGCAGCGCGGCTCTCATCGAACTGATGCGTCGTCAGCGTGATGCCGTCGGTCTTTCTACATTCAATACCGATATAGATTTGCATACAGATGCGAAGCTGTCAAGAACACATATTAATATGATGTATGCAGAGCTGGAAAAGCTGATGTTGCCATACGATAAATCACAAAAGACTTCAACAAATGCCATACAGTCACTGCATAAGATAGCAGAGATGACTCACAAAAGAAGCCTCGTTATTATCTTTAGCGATATGCTTGATAATCTTGATTCTATGGAAGATTTATTCGCTGCATTGAAACATCTTCGATATAATAAACACGAAGTCGTTCTTTTCCATGTTTTCGATTCGCTTCATGAACAAAAACTGGAATATGAAAATAGACCACATCGTTTTGTCGATATGGAAACAAATGAAATATTAAAACTCAATCCGTCTGATGTTAAAGAATATTATGAAAAAATCATGACAGATAAGAAAGACGAACTTCTGCAACATTGTTATCAATATCAGATAGATTATGTTGAAGCTGATATAAATAAATCTTATAATCAAGTACTTACATCATATCTTATCAAAAGACAAAAGCTTATTTAACTCAATTTTTTTAACATTAAGTGTTAATTATTTTTAATTATATTCTGCTTTTATTTTATTGTTTTTTTACTTACATTTGCGATATAATTAAAAATAAAAAGTTATGTCATTACTTAATACAATTAAAGAAAAGAAATATAAATGGAACTTTGTCAATATAGGAGGTTCCGCTCGTGTAAGAATTAATTCAGGTGAAGATATCGCTCATCTCGATGAGTTGGATCCAAAAATGTGGACTGTTCTTTCATGTCCGACAACAGGACTTGAAATTGACGACAAGAGCCTTAAATATATGGATTGTGATGGCGATGGAAAACTTCGTGTCAATGATGTCATCAGTGTGTCTCAGTGGATTACTTCAATATTGAAAGATAAAGACCTTATATTAAAAGGTGCAGATTCTATTGATATTAATGAAATTAATACTGACGACGCCAACGGCAAGAAACTTTATTCTTCAGCAAAACAGATTCTTGAAAATTTAGGTAAAGAAGGTACAGTTATTTCATTGGCAGATACGGCAGATATAACAGCTATTTTTGCGAAGACACGTTTCAATGGCGACGGTATCATAACAGAGGCATCATCAGATGACGCAGAATTGAAGGCTACGATAGCAGCAGCTTTATCTACAATCGGCGGCGTTGCTGACAGAAGTGGTGCTCAAGGTATTGGCGCTGACCAAATAGAAACTTTCTATAAAAACCTTAATGATTATGTAGCATGGAACGACGCTGTTGTTGAAGCTCCTTACGGTGACAAGACAGATGCTCTTATTGCTGCTTATAACGCATTGGATGCCAAAGTGAAAGACTTCTTCATGCGTTCAAAACTCGCAGCATTTTCACCGAATAGCATGGCGTCTCTTGATATTCAGACTTCAAGAATCGATGCTATCAGCGCAGAAAACCTTTCAACTAAAAATGATGAAATAGCAGCTTATCCTTTGACACATATCACAGGAAAATCAGAGATTGATGTCAACGCTGCTATAAATCCAGCTTGGGACAAAAACTTCAGCGTCGTTAAATCTGTCGCGATAGATTCTTCAAAGAGTGTTATCACAGAAGAAGACTGGAATGCGATAGGAGAGAAGTTCGCTGCTTATCAGTCTTGGAAAAATGCTAAAGCTGGTGCTGCTGTTGAAAGCCTTGGCTTAGACGCTGTTAAAAACTTCATCGCTCAGGATAAGAAAGCGGCTCTTCTTGATTTGGTGGCACAAGATGCTGCTCTTAAAGAAGAATCAGACAACATTGAAATGGTTGATAAATTCCTTCATATCTTCCGTGATTTCTATCAACTTCTCAAAAACTTCGTTACATTCAACGATTTCTATGATAAAGATAAAAATTTAAAAGCTATCTTCCAATGCGGAACGCTCATCGTTGACCAAAGAGCTTGTAAATTCTGTATGAAAGTGGCTGATACTGGTAAACATAGCGCAGCGGCAGGAACAAGCGGCATGTATCTGGTTTATTGTGACTGTACAACAAAGTCAAAACCTGGTAAATTACAGATAGTAGCTGCTGTAACAGTAGGTGATATCGGCGCTTTGGCTGTTGGTAAAAATGGTATCTTCTACGATAACAACGGTTTGGAATGGGATGCAGTCATTACAAAGATTATTGATAATCCTATAAATATCTCACAGTCATTCTGGTCACCTTATCGTAGAATGTCGACAGCGATAGAAAACCTTATTAATAAGAGAGCAGCGGAAAAAGATGCTAAGATGATGGCGAATGCTACGGCAAATATCAACGCAGCTCCAACAAAGACTGCTGAAGAAGTTAAGGCGGCTGCAGTAGCACCTCCATTCGATATAGCTAAGTTCGCTGGTATATTTGCTGCAATAGGTATGGCATTTGGTATGATTGGTACAGCTTTGGCAAGTTTATTCACAGGATTGAAAGGCCTTACTTGGTGGCAACTCATTATGTTGTTCGTTGGTATTGTGTTAGTTATTTCTGGACCAGCAATGGTGATGGCATGGATGAAGTTACGCCGCAGAAACATCGCTCCTTTGTTGAATGCTAACGGCTGGGCTGTTAACGCTAACTCAAAGATTAGCATTCCTTTCGGTGAAACATTGACAGAAATAGCAAAATATCCTAAGATGAAACTCGACGATCCATTTGCTAAAAAAGGTTTGAAGACTTGGCAAAAATGGAGTCTTACAGTGTTGTTAATCATCGCTGTAGTTGCAGGCTTATGGTTGGGTAATATCTTGAATTATGTAAGTCCTAAATTGAATTCTCCACTTCCAAGATATAATAAGGCTGAAGTTGAAACAATTGTAACAGATACATTGACAGTAACAAACGATACAATTGTTGCAGTTGAGGAGGCTATTGTGACGGAATGATTTTACAAACCTAAATTTATAAACCATGAAAAAAATACTATTGTTGTTTGTGGCGTTTTGTGTAGCAATGACTGCATACGCTCAAAATGAAAAAACTATCAAGAGGAAAGTCGCTATTGGAAGATTTTCTAATGAAACACAATATGGAAAAGGTGTTTTCTATGATAAGGAAAATGATCCAATGGGAAAACAAGCTTTAGATATTCTTTCTGCAAAATTGGCTCAGTCAGGAAAATTTATCTTATTGGAAAGAAGTGATTTAGATCTTTTAGTCCAAGAATCTGGAGAGAATATGCAAAAGATTAATGCTGATTATATCATACTTGGTTCTATTACCGAATTTGGAAGAAAAAATGAAGGTCAGCAAAAAGTTTTCAGCAATACTAAGGTTCAGACAGTGGAAGCAGGTGTTAGCATTCGCATTGTTGATACTTACACAGGATTGATTATCTATTCAGGTGAGGCAAAAGGTATGGCTGAAACATCTACAAAAGAGGTTATGGGCATAGGTGGCCAAGCTGGTTTTGACGCAACATTAAGCGATAAGGCTATTTCTGCTGCAATTTCTCAACTTGTTGAAAATATTATCAATAGATGTACAGATAAACCTTGGAAATCATATATACTTTCTGTAGAAGATGGTAGTTATATTGTCTCAGGTGGCGCATCACAAGGTTTGGAAGCTGGCGATACTTTCAATGTTTATTTAAAAGGTAGAACTGTTAAAAATCCACAAACAGGTATGGACATTGAATTGCCTGGTAAAAAGATTGGTGTTGTAACTGTAACAATGTCAGTTGGTGATACTCCAGAGACTGAGATTTCATTCTGCACTTACGAAGGTGAAGAAATCAACCAAGAACAGTTAACTAATTACTACATTTTAAACGATTGATATAAATATGAAAAAGATATTGATAATAGCGTTTTTATGCGTATTTATGGCAAGTTGTGGAGTCGGTTCTTATACAATTTCAACAGGATTGGCTGATGAATCAAGCGTATCTTTTGTCTCAGATAAAGTGCAGAATATAACAGTTACTATTGATGACCGACAATATAATGTAGAGACAGTAAAATTGAAAGATTATCGTAAAGACAGAAGTCTTAAAAGAACTGTTGAAAATACAATCGAAATTGCTCCTGGGAAACATGATGTAAAAGTGACATTGGACGGCAGTGTGATTTACACACATAAAATATTTGTTTCAGCAGGGGAAAGTAAGATTATTGAATTATGAAAAACATTAAATCATTAGTAATCATATTATCTTTGATATTGATGTTTTCATCATGTTCAACTACTTCTATGTACTATTGGGGACCAGTTTCATTTTCCGATAATACAACAGGATATGAAAAGTCTACTTACAATTATTATAAGTATCAGTCTCCAGAAAGTATATGTAATATGATTGAGACATATCGAGATATTATGATTAAATGTGAAGCTAATGAGAGAATGATACCTCCTGGAATTTGTGCCGATTTCGGATATATTCTTTTAAATCCAGAAAATGCTACATATTTCGATGAATATGCAACAAAGTCGCAAAAGAGATCGATGGACGGCATTGTTTTTTCAGAATATGGAAAAGAACTGCTTGAAAAAGAAATCGAGTTATATCCAGAGTCTCGACAATTCATAGAACCTATTCTTAAACGTATGTCTAGTGAAAATAAGGAGGATTGATATGAGAAGATATTGGTATTTCTTGATAATAGGCATTGTGATGTTGACACAGACTTCGTGTACAGTTTCAGTTACTTCAAATCTTACTAAAGGTGAAGCTTATGCAAAGATGTATGAAGAAAATCCAGTTTCGATTTTGGTTATGCCTCCGATAAATAATACGAACAATATTGAAGCTAAGGATTTGCTTTACACTTCGATAAGTCAGCATTTAGCAGAAGCTGGTTATTATGTGGTTTCTCCAGTCATGGCGATGGATGTATTTAAGAATGAAAGCGCATACGATGCTGAATATTTTATTCATTCTTCGCTTAATAAGTTTAAGGAATATTTTGGTGCAGATGCTGTTGTGTTTGCGGTAATTGATAAATGGGCAAAAGAAGGTTTCCAAATTCATACGGTTTTAAGTTATATTGTCAAGTCAACGACAACAAATGAGATTTTGTTTGAAAGGTCATGCGACATGACATTAAACCTTATGAAAAATTCAGGTTATGGCAATGGCCTAGCTGGTGTTTTGGCTGATGTGATAGTATCTGCTATTGATGTTGCAACAACGGAACATATTGAAGCAGCTCGAATCGCAAATAAGAATGTGTTTAATGATATACCGTTTGGTAAATATAGTCCCTTATATTTGCAAGACAAAGATTTGATGTCTAAAAATAAACACATGGTATTGATGCTTCGCAGATAATGATTATTGGTTTGAAATAAAAATCGCTGGAAATGATTAACATGACCAGCGATTTTTTTATATACCCAAGCGCAGTCTACTTATAGCGAATATTGGAGTTTTGAGTTGATACATATTTTTTATCGGGTTGCGTTAGGGATTGGAGCGGCATCCTTTGCTAGCGGTGCGAGCAAAGATATAGCGGAAAGCCCGACGGCTTTGCCGGAACGCCCAAAAACATCAAGCTATTCCGAACAATTCGATTTCGAATATCAGCGTTGAACCGCCAGGGATGCCAGGCTGCGAGTAGTTTCCGTAAGCCATTTCGGCAGGGAGATAGATTTCCCATTTGTCGCCGATGTACATCTGTTGCATTGCGATGATCCAACCTTCGATGAGTTGGTTGAGGCGGAAAGCGATTGGCACGCCTTCGTCGCGGCTGCTGTCGAACACCTTGCCGTCGATGGTCCAGCCGGTGTAATGTGCGGTGACGACGCTGCGAGGAGTAGGATGGACGCCGTCGTTTTTGCCTTCGCTTATCACTTTGTAATAGATGCCTTTAGGAAGCGCCTTGACACCTTCTTCCTTAGATTTTGCCTTCAGCCAATCGATGTTGGCTTGTTTGTATTCTTGTTTGTTCATGATGTTTTTGTTATAAAAGTTGAGATTTCAAAGTTAAGAAAAATATTATGTAAATAGGAAGAGAAAATGTGAAGTTTTTTTTAAAAAAGTAGATAATCAAATGTCGTTTCTATCTGGAATTTTCAATAGATTTGCATAATTATGTAAGTAATATGAAAATAGAAGAAGCCATATTGTATTGCCTTGCAAGTCAGAACCGTGGGATGCGGACGGAGCAGATTGCTGAGATGATAAACAGCAAGCGACTGCATATCCGCAAGGACGGGCAACCAATAACGTCAAATCAGGTTTATGCCGTGATTTGCCGCTACCCAGAGATGTTTGTCAAGGCTGAGGGAATGATAAGATTGATGATATAAAAAAGAAAACTATTATACTATGATATATTTGCAAAGCTTTAGATTGATGACTCGCTATAGTGAGGATGATTTCCTTTCAGGATTTTCTCGCACTTGTTTTGATTCATATTATCCGTTTGGGATTTTTTCTCGCGAGAAAAATCTCAGTGAGCTTGAATTTAGCGATATAACCATATTTTGTGGTGGCAATGGTTCAGGTAAAAGTACCTTGTTAAATATCATTTCCGAGAAGCTCGGGTTAAATAGGCAGACATTATACAATAGGACATATTTCTTTAATCCGTATATAGAGAATTGTGAATATGATTTGAACATCTTTGACCCTGTGAAACTTCGTAATTTCAAGCAGATGTCTAAAATCATCACCAGCGATGATGTGTTTAATCATATAATTGATGTAAGGCAGAAGAATGAGAATCTGAGTTTTAAGCGGGATCTTATTTTTGAGGAGAAAACCAATATGAACAGGTATGGTGGCAACTGGAATCAAGATAGACCTCGTAATATCAATATGGATGACCCTGCCAGTATTAAGGCGTTTTCGGATTATGTCGAAAAATCCAAAATGTCGGCATCGGCGTATGTGCGTAAAAGAATAGGTATTGAAGAACGTACATATTCAAATGGTGAAAATGGATTTAAGTATTTTACGGATGCCATTCAGCCCGGAGGTCTGTATTTGCTTGACGAACCGGAAAATTCACTTTCTGCAGAGATGCAGTTAGAACTGGTGCATTTCCTTCAAGGCATGGCTAGATTCTATGATTGCCAGTTTATTCTTTCGTCTCATAGTCCATTTATTCTTTCGTTGCCATTCGCCAAGATTTATAATATGGATTCTGAACCAGTTACTACTTGTAGGTGGACGGAATTGCCGAATGTTAGAATTTATCATGATTTTTTTAGCGAGCATCAAACGGAATTCATATAATGTAAATTGATAATAAAAGTTCAACTTATGCTAGCATACACATATATAGAAAAAGGGAAGTTCGCTTTGGTAGAGAAACCGAAGCCTGTGTTGATGGAACCAACCGATGCCATCGTCCGTATGACGATGAGCAGTATCTGTTCCAGCGATATTCATATAAAACATGGTAGCGTGCCTCGTGCGGTGCCGGGTATTACCGTCGGTCACGAAATGGTAGGCGTGGTGGAAGAAGTAGGAGCGGAGGTGACTAATGTAAAACCAGGCGAGCGCGTGACAGTCAATGTAGAGACTTACTGCGGAGAGTGCTTCTTCTGCAAGAACGGATTTGTGAACAACTGCACCAATCCTGATGGCGGCTGGGCTTTAGGATGTCGCATCGATGGCGGACAGACGGAATATGTGCGCGTTCCGTTGGCAAATCAAGGTCTGAACAGAATCCCTGATAGCGTGACGGATGAGCAGGTTTTGTTAGTCGGAGACGTCTTGGCAACGGGATTCTGGGCGGCACGTATTTCTGAGATTAGCAAAGACGACACGGTCTTGATAATAGGAGCGGGACCGACAGGAATCTGC
>JAFOBJ010000025.1 GCA_017381865.1 Bacteroidales bacterium | reverse complement strand
GACAGAGTCTCTTTCGCTCCTACGGAGCTTTGATGTCATTACAAATCAACATTATGCAGGGATTTCGTGCTATTGCACTCCATCACCTGCCTATTGTCTGCCGTTCCTCCGGAACTTCAATATTAGAATATATTGGTAAATGTTTTAAATTTAGGATAGAAAAAAAGACAGGTAATTTGGGCTGTTTCGTATGCCCATTACCTGTCTTTTTTTCGCTCAACTGCCAACCATTTTTGGCAACATTACCAACAATTGTGGTATAAAAAAGAGACGCTACATATTAGTAACGTCTCATAACTTATAGTCTCATTGTCTTATAGACTTATGGTCTTATTTCTTAATATTTGGTAATTCCAAGCCGTAGCCTTTTTTCTTGTCTTCGCGTTTGAGCCATAATCCGAAGAATAAAGCGAAAACGCCGAATGAAGAGAAGATAATCATTGGCATTGTGTAGCCGCCTGTTGCGTCGAGGACTTTACCAATGATAACAGGAACGAGGAGGAGACCCCAGTTTTGAATCCAGAAGATTACGCAGTATGCTGAACCAAGGATACGTTCGTCGATAATCTTTGGTACAGATGGCCATAAAGCTGCTGGTACCAATGAGAATGAAACACCGAGGATAGCGATGATAGCGATTGCTAATCCTTTAGATGGGAATGCTGGGAGCAAGAATGCGAAGCTAAGGTGACATGCAATCATGATGATTGAACCAATCATAAGCATTGATGCTGCTTTACCTTTGTTGTCGATGAAACCGCCAAGGAAAGGAGTGAGAATCATAGCGAGGATTGGGAAACAGCTGAAGAGCTGTGCGCCGTTTTCAATGCCTAAAGTTTGGTTGAGGAAGTCTGGAGCATATCTTTGGAATGGGAAGATTGCTGAGTAGTACAATACGCATAAGAGTGCTACTAACCAGAACATCTTGCTTGTGAAGATTTTTCCTAAGTCGCTGAACTTGAATTCTTCTTCTGAGTTTTCTTCTGCGACTTCGCCAGCTGCTGTGAGTTCTTTGTCTAACTTACGATCCATAAATACGAATACGGTGTAGAATATAAGACCGATGCAGAGTAATACTGCGCCGAAAGCAACAGGTGCTGAGATTACGTTGTTGAATTTGTCATATACGAATGGTGATAACCACATAGCTGCGAAAACGCCAAGACGTGCGATTGACATTTCCAATCCCATTGCCATGGCCATTTCTTTGCCTTTGAACCATTTAGCGATAGCTTTTGATACTGTTGTACCAGCCATTTCGCAACCGCAACCGAAAATCATGAAGCCGAAGCAAGCGAGTTTTGCTGTAGCAGGAAGAGCAACCCACCATGAGTTGAGCCATGCTTCAAATCCGCTGCCGATGAAAAGGTCGCTGACAGCGTAGAATTTAATGCTAGCACCAATAACCATTAATGATGCTGACAAAAGACCTGTGAAACGGATGCCCATTTTGTCGAGGATGATACCTGCGAAAATGAGGAAGAGGCAGAATACGTTAAGGAAGTATTCTGACGCTGCATAAGTTCCGAATGTTGTGCTGTCCCAGTTGAGTGATGTTTCTAACGCATTTTTCAATGGTGATAAGAAGTCAACGAACATATAAGCGAAGAACATCATCATTGCGATGAGTAACAAAGCAGACCAACGAGCAAATGCTGAGTCGCGTAATGTTTGAAGTTTTTTTGTCATAATAGATTATTGTTTAAAATTATTCAAATTATTTGCTTTGAGAAGTGGGCTGTGAGCCTTGAGCTTATTTTTTAAGCTCATAGCTCATAGCCCATAGCTCATGACTTATTTAACTGGAAGTTGAACGATTTCTTTCAAATCACCGTTGAGGATTTGTTTTGCGAAATCAGCGACTGATTCAACAGTAATGCCTTTGATGATGTTTTCGTATTCTGTTACATAGTCGATGCCGTCTCTGTTTTCTGATTCGATAACGCTTGTCCAGAAGCTGTTTTCTTGGAGTTGTTCAACTCTTTTCTTGAGTTTGTTTTCGATAACTTTAGAGAGGTTTTCTTGGCTTGGACCGTTTTCTGCCATGTCTTTAAGGCCAGCTTTAGCGATGTCCATCAATGTTGCGTAAACTTCGTCATTTGTGTCGAAAGCGATGTAGAACATGAATTCTTCTACAGGTCTGTTGTTGATTTGACCCATAACGCCAACGCCGTATGTACCACCTTGTTCTTCACGGATTGATTTTGTGTAAACGATATCAAGAATGTCTGAAAGAACACCCATATAAATGTTGTTATAGAGGTTGTATTCCATATCGCCTGTGTAAATCATATAGACAGAAGTCTTAGGATCTTGCATTTCTTTTCTGTAGTGTGTTGAGTAGTCACCGTCAGCAACACCAAGACCGACGTCGCTCCAGTTTTCTGTACGTTTGTTTTTCTTCAAAGAACCTAAGTATTGTTCTACGAGTGGCTTGAATGTTTCAACATCGATGTTACCTACGAATGTGAATACGAAGTTGTTAGGGTCAGCGAAACGGTCTTTGTACATTTCCATTGCTTTAGCGTAGTCAACTTTGTCGTAGTCTTCGACATTCATTCTTAAACGTAATGGGTGGTCGTTGTATAATACTTTTGTCAATGAGTCTGACAATGTGAGGTTTGGATTCAATTCCATGTTTTTCAACATAGCTTTTGTACGTTCCATTGTTGATTGGAACACTTCTTCGTCAGCGCGTGGTGCTGTGAAGTATAAGTATGTGAGTTGTAACATTGTTTCCAAGTCTTTAGGTGAGCAAGAACCGCTCATGCCTTCTGAGTATGTGTAGATGCTTGGATAAACGCTAGCTTTTTTACCTGCGAGGACTTTTGGAAGGTCGATTGCGCTGAATTCACCAACGCCGCCTAAAGTGATGATGTTGACTAAGTTTTGGAGTGTGTAAGGGTCATCTTGTGGAAGTGCTGACAAACCGCCTTCGCTGTATGCGTTCATTCTGATTTCATCGTCTTTGAATGTTGTTTGTTTGAAGATGACTTTCATGCCGTTGCTGAGAGTCCATTCTGTTGTGCCGAATTTTTCGTTGAATTTTTCGCTCTTTACTTTACCAGCTTTTGGAAGTTTTGCAATCATAGGGCCATCGAATACTTCTTCTTCGTATGCTTCAACTTCCATAGCGCAAGCTTTGTTGTACATTGCTAACAATTCTTCTTCTGTTGGAAGTGTTTCGCCTTCTTTTTGAGGAGCTGTCAATGTGATGACGAGGTTGTCTTCTCTGATGAGCTGTGCTGCGAAAGCGTTGATAGCTTCTAATGGAAGGTTAGGGATAACTTGTTGATATAATTGATATTCTGTTTCAATGTCCATCATTGGTTCATTGTGTAAGAAATGTTCAACGCAAGCGTCAACGTGTTTTTCGTTTTCTGTGTTGTTTCTTTCGTTGTATGCGCTTTCAACTCTCTTCAAGTAGTCGGCTTTAGCTCTTTCATATTCAGCAGTTGTGAAACCATATTGTTGCATACGTTTGTTTTCTGTAACTAAAGCAATCATAGCTTCTTCGATGCTAGCGATGTCTTTTGGCACTGCGTAGCTTGTCCAAGCAGCTTTTGTTGGAGCTAAATAATAATCTCCGAAGTAGCTGTAACCGCCAACGAATGGAGGATTAGGTTTTTGTGCAAGTTCTTGTAATCTGTTGATTTGCATTTCAGAAACCAAATTGAAAACATATTGTGACATCCAATATTCTGGAGATTGTTTGTATGCATCAGGAGTTACATCGTGTTTGCAGAATATTTGTAAGCTTGTTGATGTCAATTCTGGGTCTGAAGCGACAGCTACGATAGGTTCTGCGTTGTCAGCGATAGGGAATATTGTTCTTTCTGCAGGATTTACTGGAGCTGGTATGTCAGCGAACATTTCTTTGATACGAGCTTCGATAGCGTCAACATCGATGTCACCAACAACGATGATGCCTTGGAGGTCAGGACGATACCATTTGTTGTAATAGTCGCGGAGTTCTTGGTATGAGAAGTTAGCGATAACTTCTTTTGTTCCGATTGGAAGGCGTTCGCCGTAAGGGCTGCCTGGATACATTTTTGGAAGTAATGTTTCCCAAACGCGACGGTTAGCACCGCCTGTTGTGCGTTCTTCTTCAAGGATAACACCACGTTCGTTGTCGATTTCTGCTTCTTCAAGAGCGATGAAGCTTGACCAATCGTGGAGGATGAGGAGACATGTGTCGACTAAGCCTGGAAGGTCTGTCTGTACGTTTGTCACCATATAAACAGTTTCGTCAATTGCTGTG
>JAFOBJ010000024.1 GCA_017381865.1 Bacteroidales bacterium | reverse complement strand
TGGTGGAACTTTCTATAACTGTACTAGTTTGAAGAGTGTTATTTTTGGAGAAAATTCCCAACTGACATCAATTGGGATTAATGCTTTTTGCGAATGTTCATCTCTTACAAGTATAGAGATTCCAAGCACTGTAACAACAATAGGAGAGAATGCTTTCTTAGATTGCACTGCTCTTGCAACTGTTACATTTGGAGAGAATTCTCAACTGACATCAATTGGGAGTGATGCTTTTTACGAATGTTCATCTCTTACAAGTATAGAGATACCAGATGGCGTTACAGAAATAAAAGGAACCTGGTATGGTGGAACTTTCTATAACTGTACTAGTTTGAAGAGTGTTATTTTTGGAGAAAATTCCCAACTGGAAACAATAGGAGAGTATGCATTTAACAACTGTTCTGCTCTTACAAGTATAGAAATTCCAAGCAGTGTGACAACAATAGGAAGTTCTGCTTTCTACAATTGTTCATCTCTTACAAATATTGAAATTCCAAGCACTGTAACAACAATAGAAGGGGCTGCTTTCTACAATTGTTCATCTCTTACAAATATTGAAATTCCAAGCAGTGTGACAACAATAGAAGGGGCTGCTTTCAGCAATTGTTCTAAACTTTCAAATGTTACATTTGGAGAGAATTCTCAACTGACATCAATTGGGAGTAATGCTTTTTACGAATGTTCTGCTCTTACAAGTATAGAAATTCCAAGCAGTGTGACAACAATAGAATGGTCTGCTTTCTCCAATTGTTCTAAACTTTCAACTGTTACATTTGGAGATAATTCCCAACTGACAACAATAGGATATTCAGCTTTCTCCAATTGTTCTCTTACAAGCATTGAAATTCCTAGTGAAGTTGCTTATATAGGTCAATATGCTTTTAGCTCTAATTTAGAAGTTTTGATATGTCATGCTGAAAATGTTCCTGAAACAAATGAGGATGCATTTGGGTATTATGCAAATATGACTATTTATGTGCCGGAAAACTCAGTTGAAGCATATAAATCAGCGACTCCATGGAATGAACATAAGATTTTACCTATTGGAGGTGTTGGATTTGTTAATTATGAAAATTATACTTTAAAGTTTGTCGTAACAGATTCTGAAACAAAAGAATGTAAAGTCTCCTGCTATATTAAACCAACTGTTGAAACAGAATTGACAATTCCTTCTAATGTTAAAATAGATAATGAAGAATATTCGGTAACATCTGTAGCAGACAGTGCTTTCTTGAACTGCAGCAAATTCGTCGGTGATTTAGTTTTGCCTAATTCTGTTACAAGTGTAGGCATCAGAGCTTTCAGAGATTGTGTTGGCTTTAATGGTTCCTTAATATTATCTGAAAACCTCAAAACCGTCAAAGATTTGGCTTTCGCTGGCGGAGATGATAAAATTGTCAATTATACAGGAACATTAAATATTCCAAGTAGTTTAACTTCAATAGGAAGCTATGTTTTCCAAAATGCTATAGGCTTAACTGGCATCGTGGTGGAAGAAGGTAATACCGTTTACGACAGCCGCGAAAACTGCAACGCCATAGTCGAGACTTCAACAAATACTCTTATCTTCGGTTGCCAGAACTCTACCATCCCAGATGGCATTACTTCGATAGGAGAAAGCGCCTTCTTTCATTGCTCTGGTCTTAAAAATATAGAATTACCAAGTAGTTTAGTTTCAATTGGTTATAGTGCATTCTACGGATCTGGCTTGACTGGTGAATTAGTCATTCCAAATAGCGTCACAACTATCGAAATATATGCTTTTAGGGATTGTAGTGGATTAACAGGTGATTTGATTATCCCTAATAGCGTTACATATCTAGGAGGAGCGGCATTTTGGGAATGTTCTGGTTTTAACGGTAAATTGACCTTGTCTGAAAATATTGATACTATATATGGTTGGACGTTCGCATCGTATAATGCCGATATGCATTTCATTGGCGATTTGATAATTCCAAATAAGGTGAAATATATTGGAGAAGCCGCTTTCCAAAACTGTGTAGATCTGAAACATGTTGGTTTTGATAACATAGAAGATTCACAGCTTACATTTGTTGGCGACTGGGCGTTTACTCTGTGTTCATCATTGACAAGCGTTGATATTCCAAGTGATGTAAAGCATATAGGAAAATATGGATATAATTGTGAAAAATTGAAAGAAGTACGCTGTTATGCAGAAAATGTTCCAGAATCAGAAGAAACTATCTTTGAAGAATGTCCTTCATCAATGAAGATTTATGTGCCTAATTCTTCTGTAAATAAGTATAAGTCAAAACGACCTTGGAAGAACTTTATGATATTGCCTTTGAATGATGCTGTATCAGAACAGTCTTCATCGTTCAATGTTTATCCAAATCCTGTGACTGATAACCTTTATATAGAAATAGACAATAATGTTGATGAGATTACAATTTACAACATTGCAGGCGTGGTGGTTTATCAACAGACTATGGATTATGGACGAAATTCTTTGACAATAGATGCATCAGGATTTAATAATGGCGTTTATTTCGTCAAAATTAAGTCAAGAGATCAAGAAGTCATAAAGAAAATCATCAAGAAATAATGATTAAACAGAGTTGACTGGAAACTTCATTAATCAGTAGAGACGTATCACACGACACAGATAAAATAAACAATGTGTCGTTGATGCGTCTTTTTTTGTTAGGCAATGAACTGTGAGCTATGAGTTATGAGCATTTTTCTTCTAGCAAATAAAGTTCAACTGCCTTAGTTTAAAGGCTTTAGTTTTTTATAAAAAAAATCTTTCCAAACTTGTTTGCAGTATTAAAAAAAAGTGTATTTTTGCAGTGGGTAAGTCTTATACGACCAGCTCCTGCAGAATCCCCCAGGACCGGAAGGTAGCAAGGGTATGTGGTTGAGCGGTGCGATATCAAGCTTACCTTTTTTTTATATCTATTTATGCTTATAGAACCTACATATTCACCGAAACAATATTGGACAACAATATTATGCTCTGGCTTGATATTGAGCCTATTGTCATCAGTATTGTATTTCATTTTCTATTGGTTCTTCTATGTGCAGCAGTCTTTCATATTTTCAATAATTTATTTACTTCCTTTACTCGGTTCAACGCTTACGTTGGCGTTTTTTAAGCATAAATTCGTCTGGAAAGAATTCTCATACGGAGCAGCTTTCTTGATGTCATTCGCAACAGGATTTATATCAGCACTGATATTCAGTGTGTTCCTTTTCGTCGCATATTCGTTTTTAATAGAATCAAGAATAGATCTTTTTGAAAACATCGATACAGAAACATTGCAACAGCTTATGTCGCCGATCGCAGTTTCTTTGTCGATGTTTTTTATTAATATTGTTTTGTCATTCATTTACTCACTGATAATTGCTATCTTTGCAAAAAGAAAAATAAAAGAATAATGGATATTTCTGTAGTAATACCTCTTTTGAACGAAGAAGAATCTCTTCCAGAATTGGAATCTTGGATAAGACGCGTCATGGATGAAAATAAATTCTCTTACGAAATTATCTTCGTAGATGATGGTTCAACCGACGCTTCTTGGCATATAATTCAAAATCTTTCAAAGAATAACCCTAATATCAAGGCTTTACGTTTTAGAAGAAATTATGGCAAGTCGCCAGCTCTTAACGAAGGCTTCAAAATTGCTGAAGGCGATGTCGTCATCACAATGGATGCCGACCTTCAGGATTCTCCAGACGAAATCCCAGGCCTCTTCGATATGATTAAAAATCAAGGTTATGATCTTGTCTCTGGCTGGAAGAAAAAACGCTACGACTCAAAATTCGCTAAAAACATTCCTTCAAAGTTCTTTAACTTCACAACAAGATTGATGACAGGAATAAAACTCAACGACTTCAACTGCGGACTAAAAGCTTATCGCTACGATGTCGTTAAGAATATCGAAGTCTATGGCGAAATGCACCGCTACATTCCTGTAATAGCAAAAGCTGCGGGATTTGGTCATATTGGCGAAAAAGTCGTTCAACATCAAAAGAGAAAATTCGGAACAACGAAATTCGGAATGAACAGATTCGTCAGAGGTTATCTCGACTTACTTACAATCTCATTCATTTCCAAATTCGGAAAACGCCCGATGCACTTGTTCGGCGGCCTCGGAACAATATTGTTCATCGCAGGTTTCGTAATGGGAGCTTATCTCGTTTTCCAAAAATTATTTAACTCAGTCTATGGAATGACAGACAGACCTTTGTTCTATCTCGCATTGATATGTATGATAATAGGTTCTCAGTTCTTCTTGACAGGTTTCCTTGCAGAGTTGATACAGACAAACTCAGCAAACAAGAAACAATACGGAATTGCGGAAAGAATTAACAGTTGACAATGAACCATTGACTTTTTAGACGTCACAGGGGAAACGTCTCTACTGTTGGCTATTGGCTATTGACTATAAAAAAACGATTTAAGATTCTTAAATCGTTTTTTTTGTATCAAATAAAAAATCCGTGAAGATCCGTGCGATTCGTGGAGCCATTCCTCGTAATCCGTGGAGCTTAATTAGAATGTATCATCAAAATCTTCAATGTTGTAATCTTCATCTTCGATGTCGTATTCGTCTTCGAATTCTGCGAACATGTCGTCTTCATTGTCCCAATCAAAATCGTCGTCGAAGTTGTTTTCATCAAAGACGTCTATATCGTTCATTTCTTCCATGAATTCTGCCAATTCGTCATCTGTCATTTTGTCTAAGTCTTGGGTCAGCAATCTATGATCGCGAGCCAAAGATCTCAATTCTTTCATAACTTCTGGAGAGACATAAAAGTCATCGTCGTTTTCTTGACAATAGTTAATGTATTTTGGGTCTTTTTCAAAAACCTCAGCTAATGTTTCACCAGCATATTTGCCTGAAATAAATACTGAATCAATATCGTAGAATTTCATAACTCTAATTTTTTATTTTTTTCAAAGATATATCTTTTTTTTAAAAAAAGAAGTGTTTTTGATTATTTTTTGAAAATAAAATATACTGCTAACACAAGGAAAACAAAACCAATCAGATGATTCCATCTTAATGTCTCATTCTTAAAAATGGTTATGCTTATTATCATAAAGACTGTCAGGGAAATAACTTCCTGAATGACTTTGAGTTGAACCAACGAGAATGGACCTCCATGTATCGCAGAACCAATTCTGTTGGCTGGAATCATAAAGGTGTATTCGAAAAATGCCAATCCCCAACTGCATAATATTATTAATATGAGTGGCCAGTCGGTAATGATTTTCATCTCTGATAATTTTAAATTTCCGTACCATGCAAATGTCATGAAGATGTTTGAAATAATCAACAAAAGTATTGTATAAATTCCTTTCATATATTAAAAAATATTAACGTTAATAGTTTTAAAATCGAGTGCAAATATCAGTATTTTTTATGACTTAAATTTATTATTTTTGCAAAAAATCAAACATGGACTGGAAAAATATTATCAATAAAGATTGGACTTTGTTTTTAGATCGAGATGGCGTTATAAATGTACGCATCATCGATGGTTATGTAACAAAGATTGATGAGTTTGAGTTTTTACCAAATGTTATTGAATCCTTAAAAATTTTTAAAAATAAATTTAAACATATCATTGTCGTTACAAATCAGCAAGGAGTGGGGAAGGGAATAATGAAATTTGAAGATGTTGAAGAAGTACATCGCTATATGATTCAGAAAGTCGCTGATAATGAAGGAAAAATAGATAAAGTGTATTTCTGTCCTCAACTTAAATCAGTTCCAGATAATTACAGAAAACCGAGTCCTAAGATGGCTTATTTCGCACAAAACGATTTCCCTGATATCGACTTGTCAAAATCAATAATGATTGGCGATATGTATTCTGATGTGGAATTCGGCATAAATGCTGGAATGAAAACAATCTTTATCGGTGATAACGAACTGACAATCAGTCCTGATGATAGATTTGAAACCTTATATGATTTCGCAAAAACATTGTAAATATGGAAAATCTAATCCTTATAGTTTTTATTGCTTATACATTATTATTGTTTCTTGTTGCGCATTTAACTTCAAGAAAATCAAATAATAATGCTTTTTTTACTGGTAATAGAAAATCGCCTTGGTTTGTAGTCGCTTACGGAATGATTGGCGCTTCATTGTCGGGCGTGACTTTCATGTCAGTTCCAGGTGGCGTTTATTCAGGTCAATTCACTTATTTCGGGATAGTTTTAGGTTATATCATTGGTTATGCGGTAATTGCATTGATATTGTTGCCTTTGTATTATAAGTTAAACCTGACATCTATTTATTCTTATCTGGAAATTAAGTTCGGAAAATCTTCGGAAAAAACAGGAGCTTTATTGTTTATAATATCACGTTTGATAGGCTCTGCAATTCGTATGTATTTGGTTGTCTTTGTTTTATATGAATTCGTGTTTAAAGCATGGGGAATCCCGTTTTGGGTTCCGGCGGTGTTATTCATTGTGTTAATTTTACTTTACACTTTTAAAGGTGGAATCAAAACTGTAGTCTGGACTGACACATTACAAACGACATTCTTGCTTTTGGCAGCTGCGATGACAGTCATAGTAATATTGAAAACACAAAATATTTCATTCGGAGAATTGATGTCTGTTTCAACAGAAAGAGGCTTTACAAAATTGTTCGAGACAGATTGGTCACATAGTAAATTCTTTGTAAAACAAATACTTAGCGGAGCCTTTATCACAATAACTATGACTGGCTTAGACCAAGATATGATGCAGAAAAACTTGACTTGCAAGACTTTGAGAGATGCACAAAAAAACGTTATGACATCAAGTTTCATCTTCGTGTTGGTTAATGTATTGTTCTTGTCATTGGGCGCGACGTTGATTTATTATGCACAAGAGACTGGTTTTCAATTACCTGTAAATGAAAGTGGAGTAGTGGTCAATGATAAGATTTTCCCTGCTGTCGCTTTTTCTCTTGGAAAATTAACAAGCATTATTTTCATTATCGGACTTATCGCAGCTGGATATTCTAGCGCAGATGGAACACTAACTGCTTTAACTACAACATTTTGCTTCGATTTCCTACACTTCGACACTAATGACAGAATTTCAGAAGAAAATAAAATCAAGTACAGAAAATTGATACATATTGGATTCGCATTGCTCTATTTACTTGTAATAATTTTATTCAGACCATTTCATAATGAATCACTTATAGACAAAATATTTGAAATAGCAGGTTATACTTACGGACCTTTATTGGGACTTTATACTTTTGGACTTTTCGTTAAAAATAGAAAACCAATAGATAAACTAGTTCCTATAATTGCAATAAGTTCACCTATAATTAGTTATATTTTAAATCATTTCTCAAAAGAATTGTTCTTCGGTTATCAATTTGGATTTGAAATATTGATTGTCAATGGTTTGTTGACATTTGTAGGATTGATGTTAGTTAGTAAAAAATAAAATGTTAAATAAAATTTAAAAATGAAAAAATTATTAGTCTTATTGTTTGTCGCATTTGCATTAAATGCTAATGCTCAATATGTTACAAATTTTGCAAATAATGTTAACAACAAAGAAACTGATGGTTTCTATTACCATTTACCACGAAATGTAGTTAAAGTTGATTTTGTTGTCGAGAGAACACAGAATGTAAAAGGAAAATATAGTTCATTTGCAAAAGAATTATTAAACACAGACAATTATATCAAGGAAAATAAAACAACTTTTGCTATTAAAGATGTTAGAGTCAATACGTTAACAGAAGCAGACCCAGATATGGTTTTCTTTGTTTCAACTATTGCAGATGAAAAAAGCAAAGAAACTATTAACGTAAATTTAGCACTCACTTCAGAAGGAATTATTCAATCTTTTGGAATAAAACCAGCAAAGAAAGATTGTGAAGATGAAGATAGAATTGAATTTAAGGCGAATATACTTCCTTATATCGAACCTGCTTCTGATTTTTATTATATTCCGTTAACTGAAAAAGAAGACGAAGATGAAGAAAACGCATCAGATTCAAAGTTGACAGATAAAGAAATTGCTCAATCTATAGTTGAAGAAATTAAGAAACTTCGTGTTGCTTATTTTGATTTAATTACTGGTTATCAAGAAGTTAATTATGGTAATACTATTAACTATATGATTGACAGAATTAAGGAATTGGAAAACGAATATTTGGCGATGTTTTTAGGAAAGACAAGCAGTCAGGTCTATACACAGACATTTTATTTCACTCCAGAAGATGTTAAAAATGCAGTTGCAATAGCTAAATTCTCTGATACAGAAGGATTTAACTCAAAAATAGGGGAGTCTGTAAAAATTAATTTCACCGATTTGGCGGTGAGTCCATACATAAACAAATTATCGAAGGAAGATATTGAGAATGTTGCATATACTAATAAAATGTTTTACAGAAATTCGGCAAAAGTAACGATGCATATTTCATTAGGAGAAAAGGAATTGTCAGAAAACAGATTGACTATTAGCCAGTTTGGAAATGTTAGTCTAATTCCTATGAATAAAATGAAGTTGATATTTGATGCAGATAGCGGACAAGTAATGTCAATCAGCAATGAAGAATAAAAAAAGACGCTTAAAGCGTCTTTTTTTTTACTTGTAGTCTTGTTGACTTGTTGTCATGTAGACTTTCTTAGAATGGCAAATCGTCGCCATTATCTGTTGCAAAATATTCTGTTACAGGAATATTAGCTTGAGGTTGTTGAGTGAATTCTTGAGGCTGTTGCATTGGTTGTTGCATTGGCTGAGTTTGTGGTGCCATTTCGATGTCAAATCTGAAAGGTCTGACGTCGGTATACCATTTGCCGTTGAATTCTCTAGATTCGATGCTGATTTGAGCTTTTATGGTTTGACCTGGAGTGAAGTTTTGAGCTTCAGCGACTCGGTCGCCCCAGCAAACCAAACATACTTGTTTAGGATATTGCTCAATGGTTTCGATAATAAGTTCTTGTTTTCTCCATGCGCCGCGTGGGCTTGTTCCTTCGGTTAAATTACCTAAGCGAACGACTTTACCTTGAATTTCCATCTTTTTATATTTTAATTATTGATTACTAAAGAATTAAGAAAAGCTATTCGTTTCTGATTCTCATTAGCAAAGGTATCAAAAATTATCGTACAAAATTATGTTAATTCACAATAAAATTACATTTTAACAATAATTAACATTAGAGATGTCTTATGTTAAATAGCATTAATAAATGCTGTATAAGTGCTTAATTTACAGGATTTTTTTTAAAACCACTTTTGGTAAATAATAAACATTATGTTAAATAGGATTTGAAAGACATAAAAAAAGAGTCATAAAGTGTTATACTCTATGACTCTATATTTTTTTGAGACTTTATTCTATTATTCAGCTGTTTCTAATGCTTTTGCTTTGTCCATCATCTTCAAACGAACATACAATGTTCTTAAAGCTTGGCGGATAGCTGCATCGTCTGGAACCATTTCATAAGCCTTTTCTACATATGGCAATGCTTTTTCGTCAAATGATTTTGCTTCTGCAACCATAACATCGTATTTCTTTTGTGATTCTCTGTCGAAACCTAATTCATTTGCTGCATTGTATAAAGCTGCTGATTTGTCGATGTACATACTGCCGATGTTGATGTATGAATCAACGTGATTTGGATCAATTTCAAGAGCTTTTTGATAGTAACCTAATGCTGAATCAATGTTATATAATGTTGATTCTTGGTTGCCGTAGATTGTTCCTAAAATGAAGTAATAAACTGGATTTGTTGTTTGTTTTGCAGCCATTGCTTCAATTTGGTCAACTATTTCAGCTTCTCTCTTGAGTTGCAAATAAGCATTGATTTGTTCGTTGATAAGATTTTCATCTTCTGGGAATTTAGCTCTACCTTCGTTGATGTATTTGAGCATATCATCTTCTTTTCCTAATTGGCCTGATGCAACTGCTAAGTATTGGTAAACTTTTGCTGATTCTGATTTTGTTGCTAACAATTGGTTGCAGATTTCAATAACTGTTTCGTATTCTTTAGCATTGTAAAGAGCGATTTGTGCTGCGATAAGCAATGCTTCGTTGTCTTGTTCGCCGATAATCAACATTGAAATGTAAGCTGACATATAGCATTTGATAGCTTCTTCATAGTTTCCGTTTTCGTAAGCTACAGCACCTTTGTTGAAATAGTTTGATGTAATTGATTGAATATGTTGATAGATATCGAACATATTTTGTTTGTCATTTACATAAGACATGTCTAATGTGAGGATTTTAGCGAAAGCTTCAAGACTCTTGTCCAATGCATCTGGATCTAAATCGTTGAATTCTGGATATGCAGCGATTTTATAGTAAACTATACCATAGTAATGCCATGTTCTTGCTTCGTTTTTAGTTTCTTCGTGTTCTGCTGCTAAATCGATAGATTTTTTAGCTTTTTCAAGTTCTATCTTAGCAAAACCCATTTGTTTTGCTGCTTTTTCAGCTCTGTTTTGTTTCTTTAATTGTTCAGCTGTGGTGATATAACCTTGAGCATTTTTGTTGTAATTGAATGCGTTGACGCGTTCTTTGTTTTGTGCCATAGAAACATTAGCAAAGAATGCTAACATAACTACTAAGAATGTCAATTTTTTCATTTTATTTAAATTTTTATAGTTATTTATTTTATTGATTATCTGTATTTTCAGTTGTTTCATCTGAAGTGTTAGTTTCATCTGTTAATGAATCTTCATTTGTTGATTCTTCATTATTAAGATTTTCTTCGTCTAACAATTCTTCTTCAGTTTCAATGATGTCTGCGCTTACTTTAGTAACAGCAGCGATTTCGTCATTATTGCGTAAGTTAATCAAGCGGACACCTTGTGTTGCACGACCCATAACTCTCAATGTATCGACCGCAATACGGATTAAGATACCAGATTTGTTAATAATCATTAAGTCGTCGCCGTCTTGAACGTCTTTAATAGCAATCAAATCGCCAGTTTTATCTGTGATATTGAGAGTTTTAACGCCCTTACCGCCTCTGTTAGTTACACGATATTCATCTAATTCTGAACGTTTGCCGTAACCTTTTTCAGAAACAACCAAAATATCTGATGTTCCGTTTGGATCGACGCAGATTAAGCCGACAACTTCGTCAGTTACCTCGTCAGCTAAAGTGACGCCACGAACGCCAGAAGCACCTCTACCCATTGGTCTTACGTTGCTTTCATTGAAACGGATAGCACGACCTGAACGGAGAGCCATCAACATTTCTTGTTGTCCGTTGGTAAGACATACAGAGAGCAATTCGTCACCTTCTCTTACTGTCAACGCAATGATACCATTTTGACGTGGACGAGAATAAGCTTCGAGTGTTGTCTTCTTAATAATACCTTTCTTAGTTGCCATAATGACATAGTTATTATTAATGAAGTCTTCGTCGCTTAATGTAGGAACATTGATAAACGCCTTGACTTTGTCGCCTGGTTCGAGGTTGATAAGATTTTGAATTGCTCGACCTTTGCTTGTCTTAGTTCCTTCAGGAATAGAGAATACTCTGAGCCAGAAGCACTTGCCTTTTTCTGTGAAGAAGAGCATATAGTTGTGGTTTGTTGCCACAAAGAGATGTTCGATAAAGTCTTCGTCGCGTGCGTCGGAACCTTTAGATCCTTTGCCTCCCCTACTTTGTCTTCTGTATTCGCTGAGGTTTGTACGTTTGATATAATTGAGGTGAGAAATTGTAACAACGACTGGATCGTCTGAAATCAAGTCCTCAATTCTGATGTCATCAGCTGAATGTTCAATGATAGTCTTTCTTTCGTCGCCATATTTATCTCTAACAGCGATGAGTTCAGTCTTGATGATATCGAATTGCATATCTTCATTAGCAAGAATATCTTGTAAATGTTTGATAAGGACATGTAATTGTTCCAATTCGTCCAATATTTTCTTGATTTCGAGGCCTGCCAACTGACCGAGACGATAAGCTACGATAGCAGCTGCTTGAGGGTCGTCGAAGCCGAATTGGTCCATCAAGGCTTGTTTTGCTTCTGAAGAACCGCCTTTACAAGCTCTGATTGTTGCGATGATTTCGTCAACGATGTCGATTGCACGAGCGAGACCTTCTAATATATGAGCACGTTTTTTAGCCTCATTCAAATCATGTTGAGTACGACGAATCACGACTTCGTGACGGTGTTCAACATAATATTGAATCAACTGCTTGAGGTTCAATGTTTGAGGACGGCCATTTACCAAAGCGACGTTGTTTACAGAATAAGAGCTCTGTAATCCTGTCATTTGGAATAATTTATTGAGAACCACGCTTGAAACGGCATCTTTTTTCAATTCGTAGACGATGCGCATACCGCTGCGGTCCGATTCGTCGCGTATGTCGGCGATGCCTTCAAGTTTCTTATCGTTTATGAGTTCGGCTGTCTTTTTAATCATTTCAGCCTTGTTTGTCTGATAAGGTATTGAAGTAGCGATGATTCTTTCGTGGTTGCCGTGTGTTTCTATTGTTGTTTCAGCACGCAATATGATTCTGCCGTGGCCTGTTTCGAATGCGTCTTTCACGCCTTCATAACCGTAAATGATACCGCCTGTTGGGAAGTCGGGAGCTTTGATATATTGCATCAATTCGCTGATTGTTATTTCTTTGTTGTCGATGTAAGCAATAATACCATCAATGACTTCTGTCAAGTTATGAGGCGCCATATTTGTTGCCATACCAACAGCGATACCGCTTGCTCCGTTGACCAAAAGGTTAGGAATCAATGCTGGGAGCACTACTGGTTCTTTTTCTGAGTCATCGTAGTTGTTTTGGAAATCGACAGTGTCTTTGTCGATGTCGACCAACATTTCTTCAGCTATTTTTCTTAATCTAGTTTCCGTGTAACGCATAGCAGCTGCGCTGTCGCCATCGATAGAACCATAGTTACCTTGGCCGTCGACCATTGGGTAACGCATGTTCCAAGGCTGTGCGAGACGAACCATAGCGTCGTATACGGAACTGTCACCATGTGGGTGATATTTACCTAAAACTTCACCGACGACTTTAGCGGATTTCTTATATGGGCGGTTTGACAACAATCCCATATCCATCATGCCGTACAAAATACGACGGTGTACAGGTTTCAATCCATCTCTAACATCAGGAAGAGCACGCGCAACGATAACAGACATCGAATAGTCGATGTATGACGATTTCATGTGATTCTCAATGTTAACTGGAATTATTTTTTCTCCACCTAATTGTTCTTCCAATTGTTCTTCCATCTCTTATTTTTTAGATATTTTCTTTACTTTATTAAGTAGCAAAAATAATATTTTTTTTCTTTGCTTCTCCCCTCTCACAATTATTTTTTCAACTTTTTTTTACAACAAAATGTTATTTACTGACAGATGAAAAAATGGTGTGGATTTTGTTATTATCTTTGCACAAAATTTCTTGTCATGTATGACAATGTACTGTTGATTTATTTAAACAATAACTAAAATATGGACGCTAAATTTTCTCCAAGAACTCGTGAAATTATGTTCCGCAGTCATGAAGAAGCTGTGAGGTTGGGTAATTCCTACATCGGTTTGGAACACATTTTCCTGGGAATCATTGACGGAAAAGACAATAATGTAACTAATATTCTTGACGAATTAAAGCTTGATATTGAAGCATTTAAACAAAAACTTGTTGCTTCGATAAAGTCAAATATTATTGAGAAAAGTAATACTGATAATATTCCGCTCACGAAACAGACAGAACGTGCGCTGAAGTTTACTTATATCGTCGCAAAAGAATTTAATTGCGAATATATTGATCCAGAACATCTTATGTTGGCAATACTTCATGATGATAATAATATCGTTTCGCAACGTCTTGAGTATGAGGGTATTAATTATGATATATTTAAAAACAGAGTGAAGAAGAATAATGTTGATGAGAATGTGGTTAAGAAAGATGATATTATAGAAGAACCACAAGCTTCTCTCTTTGAAGATGATGATGATTTAGAAGAAATTAAACCAAAAGAACCTACTCAGCATAAGAGTTCTAATGCTAAATCTAAAACGCCGGTTTTGGATAATTTTGGCCGTGATTTGACACTCGCTGCGGCAGAAAATCGCCTCGACCCTATTGTTGGTCGTGAGAAAGAATTAGAACGTGTTGCACAGATACTTAGCCGCCGTAAGAAAAACAATCCAATATTGATTGGAGAACCTGGTGTTGGTAAATCGGCGATTGCAGAAGGTCTTGCGCTTCGCATTGTGCAAAGAAAAGTGTCACGAACTTTGTTCAACAAACGTATCGTTATGCTTGATCTCGCTTCTGTTGTGGCAGGAACAAAATACAGAGGCCAGTTTGAAGAACGTATCAAGGCTATTCTCAATGAGTTAGAAAAGAATCCTGAGATTATTCTCTTTATCGATGAGATTCATACTATCGTAGGTGCTGGTAATGCTAACGGATCTCTTGACGCAAGTAATATGCTGAAACCAGCTTTAGCTCGTGGCGAATTGCAATGTATTGGTGCGACAACATTGGACGAATATCGTCAGTATATTGAAAAAGACGGCGCTCTTGAACGTCGTTTCCAAAAGGTTTTGATAGAACCAACATCACCAGAGGAAACCGTTGAAATTCTGAATAATATAAAAAGTAAGTACGAAGATCATCATCTCGTTAAATACGATGATGAAGCTATTGAGGCTTGTGTGAAACTTACAGAACGTTATATGTCAGATCGTCATCTTCCTGACAAAGCTATTGATGCTCTTGACGAAGCAGGTTCTAGGGTTCATATCAGCAATATCAATGTTCCTTATGGAATTATCGAGTTGGAAGAGAAACTGGAAGATATTCGTGAACAGAAAAAACTTTCTATCGCAGAACAACGTTTTGAAGATGCAGGCCAGCAACGTAGCGAGGAATTGATAATTCTTGACCAGCTTGAAAAAGAAAAGAAAGACTGGGAAAACAAGACAAAGGTTCAACGTGAAGTCGTTACAAAAGAGAATGTGGCTGAGGTAGTTGCGATGATGACGGGCGTGCCTGTGCAAAGAATAGCTCAGAATGAAAGCGACAGACTTCTTAAAATGGATGACGAACTCAAAGGTTCTGTTATTGGACAGGATGATGCTATCAAGAAGATTGCCAAGGCTATACGTCGTAACAGGGCTGGTTTGAAAGATCCTAATAAACCAATCGGAAGTTTCATCTTCTTGGGACCAACTGGCGTAGGAAAGACATATCTTGCAAAGGTTTTAGCTAAGTATCTATTTGATTCTGAAGATACATTGATTCGTATCGACATGAGCGAATATATGGAGAAATTTGCCGTTTCTCGTTTGGTAGGAGCGCCTCCAGGTTATGTCGGTTATGAAGAAGGTGGCCAGTTGACAGAAAAAGTCCGTCGTAAACCCTACTCTATTGTTTTGCTCGACGAAATTGAGAAAGCGCATCCAGATGTATTCCATCTTTTGTTGCAAGTTCTTGACGACGGACAACTTACAGATAGTTTAGGCCGAAAAGTTGATTTTAAAAACACAATTGTCATAATGACGTCGAATATTGGTTCACGTCAGCTTAAAGATTTTGGTCAAGGTGTCGGTTTTGGAACGCAAGCTAAAAAGGATTCAAAAGACGAATATAGTCGTAGTGTGATAGAGAATGCTTTGAAGCGTTCTTTCGCTCCAGAATTCTTGAATCGTATTGATGATGTTATAGTGTTTAATTCATTAGAACGTGAAGATATTCATAGAATTATTGATATTGAATTAAAGAAACTCTTTAAGCGTGTAAATGATATGGGATATCAACTTGAAGTTACAGAAAAAGCCCATGATTTTATCGCAGAAAAAGGCTGGGACGACCAATATGGAGCAAGACCTTTGAAGAGAGCTATTCAAAAGTATGTTGAAGATGTTTTGGCAGAAGAGATTATCAGAACAAAAATTAACATCGGAGAAAAGATTATCATAGATTATGATGATGAAAAACAAGATATGGTAGTTAATATTATCCCTGCTGCAGAACGTGTTTTAACGGAATAATAATCTGTGAAACAATGAAATAAGGCGCATCAAATGGTGCGCTTTTTCTTTTCGATTTTATGCGGAAAATTTATTAACTTTGCAACACTATGAAGAATTTGTCAGAATATATAAACAATCGTTTTTTTAGAGTTATTACCAAAGCTAGTCGTGAGCTTAACTATGAATCTTATGTTATTGGTGGTTATGTGCGTGATATTTTACTTAATCGTCCTTCAAATGACATTGACGTTGTGACAGTTGGAAGCGGTATTGAGTTGGCAAAGAAGACAGCTGCACTTATTGACGGAAAGAAAGAAGTGAAATATTATGGTCGCTTTGGAACCGCAATGATTCGTATGAAAGACAAGGAGATAGAGTTTGTTGGAGCGAGAAGAGAGTCGTATGAACCATCAAGCAGAAAACCAATGGTTGAAGATGGGACTTTGGAAGATGACCAAAACAGAAGAGATTTTACCATTAACGCATTGGCTATCAGTCTTAATGAAGAGACTTTTGGTGAGTTGGTAGATCCTTTTAACGGAGTTCAAGATTTGGAAGATAAGATAATCAGAACTCCATTAGATCCAGATGTGACATATTCTGATGATCCTTTAAGAATGATGCGTGCAATCAGATTTGCGACACAACTTCATTTTACCATTGAGACAGAGTCGTTTAACTCGATAAAGAGAAATGCGGAGAGAATTAAAATCATCTCAATGGAACGTGTTAATGAGGAACTTAACAAGATTTTACTTTCTCCAAAACCAAGTATCGGTTTTAAATTGCTCGATGCTTCTGGTTTATTGAAAATAATATTTCCTCAATTGGCAGCCTTGAAAGGCGTTGATGTTCAAAATGGTAGAGCTCATAAAGATAACTTCTATCACACAATGGAAGTGCTTGATAATGTTGCCGATGCTGGTGGGGATTTGTGGTTGAGATGGGCGGCGTTGCTTCATGATATTGCAAAGCCATTGACAAAAAAATATGACAAGGAAATAGGTTGGAGTTTTCATGGTCACGAAACAAAAGGTGCCAAAATGACACCTAAGATTTTTGCGGCGTTGAAACTGCCTCTCAATGAAAAGATGAAATATGTTCAGAAGCTGATTTCGCTTCACCTCCGTCCTATTGCTTTGGCTCAAGAAGAGGTAACTGATTCAGCTGTAAGACGTTTGCTCTTTGATGCAGGCGATGATATTGATGATTTGATGATACTTTGTGACGCTGATATAACTTCCAAAAATGAAGAGAAAAAAGCTAAGTATCATAGTAATTTCCAGTTGGTTAGAAAGAAACTTAAGGAACTTGAAGAAAAAGATCATCTCAGAAACTGGCAGCCACCTGTCAATGGAGAAGTTATCATGACAACTTTCGGAATTACAGAAGGAAGAAATGTCGGAATTATCAAGACTGCAATCCGTGAAGCTGTATTGGACGGTATTATTGGAAATAATTTCAAGGAAGCTTACGAGTTTATGAAAGCAGAAGGTGAAAAACTTGGACTTGTTGTAGTACAAGAAGTTACAGAGCCGATAGAGGTAAAGTCAAACGGTCCTGTTCCAAATAAAATCGAGAAATGATGGATAAGTATCTTGTAGTGATAGCAGGTCCGACTGCCTCGGGAAAGACAGCTACTGCCATAAAAGTCGCTAAAGCCCTCGGCACAGAAATCATCTCTGCCGACAGCCGCCAGTTTTATAAGGAGTTGCCCATTGGCACAGCAGCGCCGACACCTGAAGAACAGGCTGAAGTTCAGCATCATATGATTCATAATCTTAATGTTGAAGACAAATACGATGTTGCGGATTACGAACAAGATGTTCTGAATTTATTGAATCAATTATTTGTAAATCATGATGCTGTGGTTTTGACTGGTGGTTCTGGATTGTTCATTGATGCTGTTTGCAAAGGCCTTGACTCCATTCCTGATATTTCTGAAGAAGTGAGAAATAAAGTCGATGAATTATATAAGAAAGGCGGTTTGATCGCTTTGCAAAACGAAGTCGAACGCCTTGACCCAGAATATTATAGCATCGTTGATAAATATAATCCACGTCGTTTACAACGTGCTGTCGAGGTTTGTTATCAGACTGGTCTCACCTATTCTTCTTTCAGAAAAAATACTGTCAAACAGCGTGATTTTAAAATCATTAAGGTCGCTTTGCTTTGGGAAAGAAGTGAACTTATCACGAGAATCAACAAGAGAGTTGATATTATGGTTAACGAAGGTCTTGTTGAAGAAGCGAAAACAATGTATCCAAAACGTCATCTAAATAGTTTGAATACAGTTGGTTACAAAGAAATCTTTGAACATTTTGATGGCAAGGTCTCACTTGACGAAGCTATTGAAAACATTAAAATCAATACTCGTCAATATGCGAAAAGGCAGATGACTTGGTTGAGAAAAAACAATGATTATAAATGGTTTACTATTGATGAACTTGATGAGATGTTAAATTATATTAACACTGTCATTAATGGTGAGAATGAAATTCAATAAGTCCCTCGATTGGACTTTTGATAACTTTTCCTAATCTTAACTTGTGATTTTTAAGGCGTTTGCTTAATAAGTCTTGGAAGTAATAAGCTATAGAACCAACGAATCCTATTTTCAAATCTTTCGATGTTTCGTATCTTAGGATGAAATATTCAATGAATTCATCAAAGCATTTTGAACATAAATTCTTTATGTAATCGTGTTCTATGTTTTCGTATGCGAATCTTGAGAATGAAGCTAAATATTTGGAAACCTGACTTTTATGATAGATATTGTCGATAATGGAAGGAATTTCTGTATCGTATTCGTTTTCAAATTTTTCCGATAAATCTGTCGGCATTTTCTTGTAGCAATAATCTCTAAGCAATTGCTTTCCGATATGGTTGCCACTCCCCTCATCTCCTATTATGTAACCTAATGAAACTGCTTTATTTATAATTCCATTTCCGTCATAATGACAGGAATGAGAACCTGTTCCCAAGATGCAAGCGATGCCTTCTTTGTTGCCAAAAAGTGCGTGACAAGCTGCCATTAAGTCATGTGTTACGATGATGTTCGCATTAAGAAAAATTGATTTAAAAACATTTTCAATAAGACTGCAATTGTCCTGATTTCCGCATCCTGTTCCGTAAAAATATATTTCTGTAATTTCTTGAATATAAGTTTTATAAGATTGGTTATCTAAAATTATACTTGAAATAGTATTTTTGTCGGTATAATTAGGATTAAAGCCTTCGGTTTGGAATTTTGAAACGACTTCTTCCCCATTTAAAATGACCCAATCAGCTTTTGTGGAACCGCAATCTATTATCAGTTTCATTGTTAATTATTTTTTGCAAACATACAAAAAAGGCTGCTCAAACGAACAGCCTTAGCATGAAAAAAACATTAATTAACTAAACTTATCAGAAGTTATATTGTAGCATCACTTGTAATCTGTTGGCTTGTCCCCAGTTGTCATTCTGGTCGACACGTCTGCCGTAAAGGTATTCGGCGCCGAATTGAACGTTAGGTCTTGCATACCAGAAGAAGTTGGTTGCCAAGTAGTAACCTTCTTTGTATAAATCTGTATTCTCGTAATTATCAGGAACATCAATACCAACTTGACTGAATGTGCATGACATGAATGTTCTTGGATTGAAGTTGTATTGTAAACCAGCGTAATATGACATTGACTTGACGTGATCTAATTTGCCAGCATTATCATCTTGTTTATCAACGATGTTGTTAGGCATAAAGTCTAATTTCAAACCGCTTACATCTTGAATATAAGTAGAAATACCCGTTCCGTAGGCTAATTGGTAATAGAATACTAATTTCTGTTTAACAGTCACTAAACCACTAAGTTGACAAGCGTAAGTTGAGATTATATTATTCTTATCCTGAATGTTATTGCGATAATTCACGTTACGAATAATACTGCTTAATCTGACGTGGCTGTCTCTATTTTTACCCCAAGCGAATTGAATGTAAGAAGGAAAGTCTGGAATGTATTGATTAGTAACGCTTTGTGCGTTTGATATTGTGAAGTCTGTACTTGGCATTTCAAGACCGAGACCAGCGCTGAATTGTTTCTTTTTGCCCCAGTGACTTCTGAAGTTAAAAACGTTATTTGTCTTGTATGTCAATCCGTTAGGACCTTCGCTGTCGATGGTTGGAGGAATTGCTGCGGCGTCAGTGAATAAACTTGTAGTTCTACCGATAAGCAAACCGCCGTAAGTGATGTAAGCGTCTTGTATTTCAGGAGTGTAATTCTGTCCGCTGAAATTCATATTGATGTATGCTCCGAATTTAGTTTTTTTATCAGAAAGTGATACTAAATTATAGAACAAACTTGATTGATTAGCATTGAATTGCAGCAGTTCGCCATTTCCTGGAGCTGGGTTGACGGGAATTGCCGATGTTGTGAAATAAGCTGGGTCGTTGATGGCGCCTTTGAAGTCCATGGAGATGGTTCCTTTGACATAACCGCCGATACCCATCAAGTATTTCTGGTCTTTACTCATAAAGCCAAACGACGGAGTCTTCGGAGCGTTGAATCTCTCAGGAGCATTCTCTTCAAAAATAATGACATAAGTGCTGTCGTGTCCGCTATCGTTATTGATAATCAATAATTCACCATGATGATGGTTGTGTTTTTTGGTAATTAAGATTTCCTCTTGTGCATTAGCGAAATGAGGTAAAATAAACATTGCGCCTAAAAATGCGTAAATAAATTTAGTTCTTTTCATAATCTGTTGTTTTTCTTTGCTAAACAACGAAGAAATCCAATGGTTCAACGGATATTAGAATTATTTGAAATGAAGACAACAAAATTTCGATATTAATATGAATAATGTGTTTTTTTTATTAGATTTGCAATTCATTTTAAATGAGCGTGTAATTGAATTTATTTTTAACAAAAAAAGTAAACAAGAACTATGAGAAAATGGCGCATTGAAGATTCAGCAGAACTTTACAACATTAACAACTGGGGTGTCAACTATTTCTCTATCAATGATAAAGGAAATGTTGTCGTTACTCCAAGAGAAGGTTGTGCTTCTGTAGATTTACGCGAATTGGTTGATGAATTACAACTTCGTGATGTTTCAGTTCCAATGTTGATACGTTTCCCAGACATCATCGACACTCGTATTGAGACAATCAACTCATGTTTTAAGTCAGCCGCTGAAGAATATGAATTCAAAGGAAAGAACTTCATCGTCTTCCCTATCAAAGTCAATCAGATGCGTCCTGTCGTGGATGAAATCGTAAGCCACGGAAAGAAATTCAATATCGGTTTGGAAGCTGGTTCTAAACCAGAGTTACATGCTATCATTGCATCAAATACAGATACTAACTCATTGATTATCTGTAATGGATATAAAGACGAAAGCTTTATCGAGTTGGCTCTTCTTGCACAAAAGATGGGCAGAACAATCATCATCGTTGTTGAGAAACTCAATGAATTAAAGCTCATTACACGCGTTGCAAAGCGTTTGAAAGTCACTCCAAGCATAGGTGTAAGAATCAAACTTGCAAGTTCTGGTAGCGGCAAATGGGAAGAATCAGGTGGCGACGGAAGCAAGTTCGGTTTGACAACATCAGAATTGCTTGAAGCTCTCGAATACCTTGAAAAAAACAATATGAAAGAATGCTTACGTCTTGTTCACTATCATATTGGAAGTCAGGTGACTAAGATTAGAAGCATTAAGATTGCTTTGAGAGAAGCTGCTCAGTTCTACGTTCAATTACATAAAATGGGATTCAACATTGAATTCGTTGATGTCGGTGGCGGTTTAGGTGTTGACTATGACGGTTCACGTTCAAGCAGCGCAAGTAGCGTCAACTATAGCATTCAAGAATATGTTAACGACGTAATCTTCTCTGTAGCAGATGCTTGTGACAAAAACGACCTTCCTCATCCTAACGTAATTACTGAGTCAGGACGCGCTTTGACAGCTCATCACTCAGTGCTTGTTTTTGAAGTCCTTGAAACAGCTTCATTACCAGAATGGGATGAAAATGAGGATATTTTAGAAGATGACCATGAATTGATTCACGAACTTAACGAAGCTTGGGATAAGCTTACAAATAAACAATCATCGATGCTTGAGACATGGCACGACGCTCAGCAAATCAGAGAAGAAGCCTTAGATTTGTTCAGCCTCGGACTTTTAGACATCAAATCAAGAGCTAAGGTGGAGAGATTGTTCTGGTCAATAGCAAGAGAAATCAATCAGTTGACTTCAGAATTAAAACGTATCCCAGAAGATTTTAACAGCTTGCCTAAATTATTGGCAGACAAATATTTCTGCAACTTCTCATTGTTCCAGTCATTGCCAGATGCTTGGGCTATAGATCAGATTTTCCCTATCATCCCAATTCACAGATTGGACGAACAGCCAAGCAGAATGGCAACATTACAAGACGTTACATGTGACTCTGACGGTAAAGTATCTTCATATGTAACAACTAGAAATCAGACACATACATTGCCTGTACATAACAAGAACTCAAAGGATCCATATTATATTGGAGTATTTTTGGTTGGTGCATATCAAGAAATCCTCGGCGACTTGCACAATTTATTCGGCGACACCAATGCCGTTCACGTCACTGTTGATGAAAAAGGTTATTACATCGACCAAATCATTGATGGTGAGACAGTAGCTGAAGTTTTGGAATATGTACAATATAGTCCAAAGAAATTGGTTAGAACAGTTGAATCATGGGTGACAAGCTGCGTTAAACAAGGCAAGATTACCGTTGAAGAAGGAAAAGAATTCTTATCTAACTACAGATCAGGATTGTACGGATACACATATTTGGAATAAGACACCAAGACTCTGAGACACCGAGTCACCAAGATAAAATCCCGTAGAGAAGCTATTATTCTTTACGGGATTTTTTTTCGCGCGCAGAGACGCAGAGGAACGCAGAGAAAATTTTCATTTCCAATCACTCCATCACTTCATTACTTCATCCTTCATTTTTGAGTCGCAGCAATTACATATTGTTGATTTTTAAGGTGTAATTGATACGTCTCTACATTTATTATGACATTACCAAACACTCCTCAGTTCCTCAAATCCTCAGTTCCTCAAATCCTCAATTCCAAAAATCCTCAGTTCCAGTTAAAAAAGTTTCATCTTATACAAACTTCTGCAGTCTTTTCCGAATGTCATTCTTGAATCTATGAACTGATAATAAACTGTTCCGTCATACACTTGAATGTTTTCTGGAAAATAATGGTCGTCGAGGATGTATGTCGCGATGACGTTTCCGCTTTCCAAGTCTATCTTCTTCAGTGTCACAGTACCATCGCTGGTGAATTGAGCGTAACATTCTTTTCTTGCTTTGTCGTAAATAAGTTTCTTATCCCACGGATTTCCTGGAGCGTCTCTCCTAGCGTATTTGCTTTTAAGATGAAAACTGATTTCTTTCTTGCCAAGATATTTACCTTCATTATCATATTTATACACATAATCTTTTTGGAAGTCGAAGATATAAATCTTGTCATCGACATTCAATAAAGGAACATAAATCTCCTGAAGCATCAGGCGTTTTATCATATCCGCTTCAAAAGATTCCCATTCTGCAGGTTTCTCATACGGATTAACGAAATCACTTGAACCCGGATTGAGGGCTCGTCTCAGACGTATATTGTCAATACTCCAGTTCTTTGCCATCTGACGTGATGAACCATAAACATCGCATAAAACTTCTGTTCTGCCATTATTTCTGTTTGTCATGAAATACACGACTTCTTGTCCGCTGTAAAACTCTTTTCTCGTAACAACAATGCTGTCTGTCAGTGCATAAATATTACCAAATGTAGATTTATGTTTTTCCAGAGTCACGCCATAGAGAAGTTCGAGATTGTTTTTCTCGGAATAAACCTGAAAGGCAGAATCAAGAGACATAAGGTGAGTATTGCCGAAAAGGTCTTGATAAAGAATATCCCTGAACAGAATGTCGAGTTTTTTATCAATTTTATTTATTGAAATCGTGTCTTGTTCAAAGCCAAGATGCAAGAGATTAGATTCTTTGCCGTCTGTAGTCACTGCCATTATTCCTTTTTCATCAACGGAATAATCTAGCACCCAAACTTCCTTATTTTTATATGCGAGTTGAGGTGCGTTTTCAACGATGGTCACTTCAGGAAGCACATGTGATTTTGCTTCCATTTTCACTATCATTTTGAAGTTGTTGAACTCTTCCTCATACATATCTTCATATTCAGAAATCTTGATGATTTTGTGTTCAAAGCTAAGATGAGAGAAAATTATTGCATCGCCGAAACGAGATGTAATCCAGGTAATACCCTCATGATTCGTAATACCTATGAGCTTATTTTTAGAGTTATAAATAGCCACGTCTTTCAAGACATTGCCTTGATTATCAGAAACGATAACCTCAATATTGACCAGAGCTTCGTTCTTCTGTGCGAAAAGCGTCATTCCGCAGAGGATAAGCGTGATTGTGAGTAGTAGTTTTTTCATGGTTTTATTTTTTTGCTTCGAGTTTTGAACGATGCCTGAGCCTGTCGGAGGCATTCTGTTTGTCACTT
>JAFOBJ010000023.1 GCA_017381865.1 Bacteroidales bacterium | reverse complement strand
GCAGCAATTCTCGTCGCAATGACGATTTTCTCTTTCTATTATCCGACAACCACATTAAATGTCGGCAACTCTTCAATGACAGCTCCTTTTATCCCGATTTTGACAGCAATCTTCGCTATATTAGGACCATTGTCGTTGAGAAAGACTGTACATAACTTCATACTTCTGATTTTGCTTTATACGATAATTTATCTCATCGTTGGCGTTATGGGATATGGATGGTACGTGATGGAAATTGCTACCTTGTTCCTCGTTATGGGTATTGCGAGCGGCTTGGCGATAGGAAAGACAGCCAGCGACATTGCACGACTTTTCATTGAAGGCATGAGCGATATTTTGTCGGCAGCTGTCGTTGTAGGTCTCGCTGGCGGTATCGTGATAATACTTCAAGAAGGCGGCATCATCGATACAATTTTATACGGACTTTCAAAATCTATGACCGATTTAGGAAAGATTGCATCGGTGGAAATCATGTATGCGATACAGACTATCGTCAATGTCGTTATTCCGTCAGGTTCGGCAAAGGCAGCGATAACGATGCCTATCATGGCACCGTTCAGCGATTTGATAGGAGTATGCCGTCAGGCAACGGTGATGGCGTTCCAGTTCGGCGACGGATTCACCAATATGATAACACCAACATCCGGAGTGCTCATAGCTGCGCTTGGAGTGGCAAGAGTGCCATATCAGAAATGGTTCAAATGGGCTTGGAAATTCATACTGCTGATGATAATATTAGGAGGATTGTTGTTGATTCCAACAGTGACGATGCCTCTTGAAGGATTTTGATTAATTAGGAATTTTTTAATAAGAAACTCAGAACCTCAGAAGTTATGTCAACAGACAACAGTCAACAGACAACAGACTTTGTGCACGGTGCCTGAGCCTGTCGAAGGCACAACTCTCGGCGCTTCGACAAGCTCAGCGACCTTGATTTAGGAGTTCAGGAATTTGGGGTTTAGAGGGACAGAGGAATTAGAGGCGCAGAGGTACAGAGGGATTAGAGGGAATAGAGGGACTTGAGGGGATTTTCACATCACTCCATTATTAAAAAAAGGTTTAGAGTTCAGAGTTTAGAGTTCAGAGTTCAGAGTTCAAAGTTCTTCTGAGATTCTGAATTTCTGAGATTTAAAAAAAGTTCAAAAGCCAAAGCTCAAAGTTCAAAAGCTTTAGCTCAACAACCTTAGTAGAGACGTTTCAATGTTTCCTTAAAAATAAACAAGCATTGAAGCGTCTCTTTAAATTTTCTGAGTTTCTGAATTTCTTGTATCAAAAAAAACTTGTTGTCTTGTAGTCCTGTAGTCTTGTTGTCTTTTTTTATATCTTTGTAAACAAATATTCTTCGTTTATGAAAAGATTCTTTATCATAATATCTATTGTTGTTTTGTCGATTACATTCACTTTTTGTGATAATAAAAATCAAGAGCCGTCTGAAGCATATCAGACTGCGATGAGGTATTATGATGAGGCTTATAATTTGTCGTCAAACGATAGCATATCTGAAGCGTTTACAAAATTTATAGAGATAGCGAGATTGTTGGAAAATCTGCCAGAAGAAATGAGTAAGGAAGAAAAATTTCTTGTCTCAAAGACTTATTATCAGATGTCTCATATTTTAGATAGAATGTTGGCTTCATCTGTAAAAATCGACACTGATAAGATGGCATTATATTATCAGCAGATGGTAAAAGATTCATTATGGATGTCGGTGTTGTTAACAAGATTGGCTTCTGCTTATATCGTTGTTGATGAAATTGATTCTGCCAAATATTATAATCAACTCGCTTCTCATTATTTAGACACTACTTCTGATAATTTACATACATATTATGACGCTCAAAATACAAGGTCGCTCATCTATTATCAACAAAAACAATACGACTCATGTATATATGTTAATCAAGAGTTGATATTCTTTAAAGACAGACGTGGAATAGATACCAAAAACGACTCTGTTGGTTTAGGAATAACAATGTATCATTCTCCATATTGTATGGAGTCAAAGCCTTATCTGTTGAAAATCCTTGAGGTGGATAATGTTGACCAAGTTACAAGAGGTTCAATCATGTCGTTGCTTGCCAGGATTTATGAAAAAGAAAACAATGCCGACAGTGTGGCTTTTTGTCAGAAATATTATAGTACTTATGTCGAAGCTGAATCGGATAGAGTCAGTAATGTTACTATGTTGACCAAGCAATATGATGAGTATAAATTAGAACGTGCAGCCAAACTTAATGCATTACTCCAACAGAAAAGCAAACAAAAAAGATTGACATCTTTAATTGTCATCACTTCAGTTGTAATATTATTGTTTGTATTGACATTGATTTTAAACACAAAACGAAACAGTATAAAGATTGATAAGCAAAAAGATGTCACAAACAATGCATTGAAGCAACATGTGTACACCATATATCGTAATCGAAGTGCAGATGCTTATCAAAGTATTTTAAAAGAATTCAATTCAATTTATCCCGACGCATTTGAAAAGTTTAAACAAGCATATCCGGAATTGTCAGAAACAGAACAGGCGATTTGTCTGCTGTCGTTCTTCTCTTTCCGTATAAAGGAAATGGCATTTATACTTAATTTCCGAGAAAACACTATAAGCAAAAGCCGTAGTTCTGTCATCAAGAAGACAGGAATTGTAGAGATAAAAGAAGTTTTGATGCCTTTTGTAAGAAGTAAAATTTAGTATTTCACCATCAAAATCCACATTTTTATCCCTAAGCGAAAAATAAAAATATGGATGAGTGTTTTGTAAGTTGTTGATTATTACAATGTATTCTAAATAAAAAAGTGGATGAGCACAAAATTGCCATTTTTTACTGTTTTATTTTCTCTACCTTTGAAACTGTTTTAAATTTAACTTTATGAGAAGATTCGTTACTTTTATTACATTGGTTTTCTTATTTGGAAACAATGTCTTTTCACAAGAATGGGAATGGCAGTGGATGTCGGAGTATGGTGAACAGAATACGGAATATTATTCTCCAATAGGATTTATGGAATTGTCTAATGGCGATTTACTTGCGCCAGCCATATATCTAAGCAGAGGAAGTTCACAAGAATATTATTATTCAGAAAGTCCAGGCGTCATGTTGTTCTCTGAGGATGGCAATCTGCTTACGCAGAAAAACTTTTTCCGTCCTGGATATTGTATATCAGGGTCAGCGCAATATGTTTTTGAGAAAGAAAATAAATTTTATTTACTTACGACATATAGTCCTGAACACACTCCTGGTTCCTACAATCATTTTAAGAATTACGACAATCCTCCCTCAGACGCAAATTTGTCGTTGTTAAAGTTAGATAGTCAGTTGAATGTAGAAGAAGTATATGACAATAGTTGGCCTATAGATATATACGAGGCTCAAAATGAATATGAGTGGCAACTTCTGCCAAATTCATTTAGCGGAAACATTTTCTTATTCTCTGCTTTTGAAGATGAAGGTGATATTGTAGGT
>JAFOBJ010000022.1 GCA_017381865.1 Bacteroidales bacterium | reverse complement strand
GTTATTTATATCATCCAAGAGAACTATCGTTACACCAAAAACAAGCGAAGCGAACAATCCCATAGCAAAAGCAAAAAGTCCGACAAAAGAAACAGGAAGTTCCACTGTTTCGCCAGCAGCATTTTCCACCACCATTGGCATTCCTACAAAAACGAAACTCGTCAACGAAAACATCGCCAACAAGACAAGCAAGAATTTTACTTTTTTCATATTCTCTATTTTTTAAGATTTTAGTAGTTTGAATTTATCAATACGCAAATGTAATAATATATTTTAATAGTCAAATATAAAAAAAGAAGACATATCATCTGATACATCTTCTCTTTATCTTGTAGTCTTGCAGACATGTTGTCTTGTAGTCTTATTTATTAATTCCAAATCTGATATACTTGATTGTAAGTCCTTTGTCGAGCCAGATTTGTTCGTAATATGTTCTGATTTTCTTTACTTCCAAATCGTCGTCGTTAGCGTAGAGATTATCGTAGTTGTAGAATATTGGAAGTTTACCTTCTTGAGCTGTTTCTACTGTGAACTCATACATGAGGTCGCTGTCGGTTTTGAGGTTGACGACGCCGTCTTGTTTTACGAATGTGCGGTAACGTTCGAGGAAGTTAGGACCTGTGAGACGTTTGCGTGCTTTTGATGGCTGAGGGTCAGGGAATGTCACCCAGATTTCATCGACTTCATTTTCAGCGAAGAAATTGTCGATGAGTTCGATATGAGTTCTGAGGAATGCCACGTTTGTGAGGCCTTCGTTGCGAGCTTGGCAGAGGCCGACCCACATTCTTGAACCTTTGATATCGACGCCGATATAATTGATGTCTTTGTGTGCGCGAGCGAGGCCCACGGTGTATTCGCCTTTACCGCAGCCCAATTCCAAAACGATTGGATTGTCGTTCTTGAAAAAATCCTGTTTCCATCTGCCTTTCAATGGAAAACCTTCTGTTTTAATTCTTTCAAATGAATATTCAAAAAGATTATTGAAAGTCTTGTTTTCTGCGAAACGTTCTAATTTATTTTTTCCCATCTTAAATTATTTTTGGAACAACAACCATGCAGATTTGTCATACTTGCTTTTTATCTCGTCGAGACGAACCAAAGCGTCAGCTTTTTCTGCGAAAGATTCATAATAAACGCGGATATATCCTTTTTCGTTTTTATCTAAAGTTGAAGCATTTTCAAATCCTTGATTTTTAATGCCATTGAGACATTTCTCAGCACTAGCTTCGGTTTGGAAAGAACCACCGATGATGTAATAAGGTGTGAGTTGCTGAGGTTCTGAGTTGCTGAGGTTCTGAGTTGCTGAGATATCTTCTGCTTGAATTTCAGAAACAACTTCAGGAACTATTTCTGCTATCACATCTTCACCACTAACTTCTATAACTTCTTCTGTAACTGCTACTTCCATTGTTGGTTCAACAGTTTCTACCTCTTCAACACCGATTTCCTCTTCTAATGCAACTTCTTCCACTGTTTCCAAAGAAAAGTCGCCAAGTTGTGAACAAAGACTGTTGTCTGTTGTCTGTTGTCCGTTGTCTATAGAAGAATTCCTAAATTCCTGAATTCCAATCAAGAATTCATTTGGCGATGAATATAAGAATGGATTCCAGCTGGCGAGGTTTGAATCTGATTTATCTGTTGTCCAGTTCAAAGCAAAAACCAACAAGAAAGCCAATGTAGTATAAGCCAATGTTCTAAACATACTTGGTTTTCTTCTTGTTACTGGAGCTGTTTCTTCCACACTCTCAATCGCGATTGTGTAATCTGTGTTTTTCTCTTTTTGCTCAACGACGATTTTTTCTTTTATGATTTGATAAGTCTCTGTGCGGAAAACTGGTTTATAGTTAAATTCTGTCAAGCCGAAAGAGTCGCCGAGAAGGTTTTCGCTGTGACTTACTTCAAAAACGTAGTCATTTCCGAACTTACGCATTTTGCCAAGTCCTTCCATGACGTATTCATTATTGACGTCAAGAATCGCAGCTGTTTGGTTAACGAAATTCTGAATTTTGGTCAAAGAATCTTCTTTCGATATATTCTCTTTTTTAGAGATAAAATCGACAAGAATTTCGTCATTGTTTGTCAATTTATTATTGAAAACTATTTCCTTGTATGGTGGCAAAAAGCTATGATTAACGTAATCTATTGTAGCAGAATGTCTTTTAGAAATAAAAGCTCCGAATTCTGGAATAATCACGCATTCGTTATCGTTCAATAACTCTTTTAAGTAATTAGTAATCATACAATTGAAAGTTTTCAGTAATAAAATATTTCGGTATGCGAAGTTAAGAAAAATAGTTTAATCTTTGAAGAATTTTAGACATTTTTCTACATCTTGCGGAGTATCAATAGAATAACTTTCAAACTCTGTTATTCCCATCATTATGGTGTAAGAATTTTCGAGCCAACGAAGTTGTTCCAAGCATTCTGCAAGTTCTAATTCCGACTGTTTCAAAGCTGCGATTTCTTTCAGCACTTCGACCTTATAAGCATAAATTCCGATGTGTTTGTAAAAAGTCCTCGCCTCCATCCACGCCTTCGCATCTTTTTCCACTTTTCTTAAAAATGGTATTGTCTGGCGACTGAAATACAATGCCTTACCTTTATTATCAAAAACGACTTTCACGACATTCTCATCGAAAAGTTCGTCTTCATTTTTTATAGGTTTGCATAATGATGCGATTTGACTTTTTTCCGAAGAAATAAGCGTTGCGATCTGATTTATCTGTTCTGGATTTATGAAAGGCTCATCGCCTTGAATATTAACAACGGCATCATATTGATTTCCAATCTTTTCAACAATTTCGCAGCATCTATCGGTTCCGCTATTATGCTCCGACGATGTCATCATCACTTTTCCACCAAAAGCGACGACAGCATCAAAGATACGCTGGTCGTCGGTAGCGACTACTACATCGTCGAGCAATTCTGATTTCAAAGATTGTTCATAAACACGTTGTATCATCGATTTGCCGTTTATGATTGTCAACGGCTTACCTGGGAAACGCGTCGAGGCAAAACGAGCTGGTATTATTCCGAGTATTTTCATTAATAAGTCTATGTGTCTATAAGTCTATAAGTCTATGAGTCTATGAGTTTACGAGTTAAGAAACACTCTCAACTCCTAATTCCTAACTAAAAAAGTCCATTAAGCGAAGCGTTCACGCTGTCGATTACCTTACTCAAGTCTTCTGGATTTTCGAATTCGAGATTATCGCTATCGATAATCAAGACCTTGCCTTTGTCGTAATTGGCAATCCAATTTTCATATTTATCGTTAAGAGATTTTAAGTAATCGAGGCGAATTGATTGTTCATATTCACGGTTACGTTTTGCTATCTGACGAACCAATGTTGGGACGCTAGCTCTCAGATATATCAGCAAATCAGGAGCTTGCATATATGCCGACATCAAATCGAACAGCGAGCGATAATTTTCATAGTCGCGGTCCGACATAAGTCCCATATCATAAAGATTTGAAGCGAAGATATAAGAATCCTCATAGATTGTTCTATCTTGAACGACATTATCTCCGCTATTTCTAATGTCTAAAATCTGACGGAAACGAGATGTCAAAAAATAAATTTGCAAGTTGAACGACCAACGTTGCATATCGTAATAGAAGCTACTCAAATAAGGATTATTATCGACTTCCTCATAATGAGCTTTCCATCCAAAATGTTTTGACAATAAACTAGTTAAAGTTGTCTTTCCTGAACCGATATTACCTGCGATAGCTATATGCATTTTTTTTTGTTAATAGTTAATAGTTTAAGGTTTAAGGTTTAAAGTTTAAGGTTCTTAGCTCTTAGCTCTTAGTTCTTAGCTCTTAGCTCTTAGCTCTTAGCTCTTAGTTCTTAGTTCTTAGCTCTTAGTTCTTAGCTCTTAGTTCCCACTACTTCGGTGCTTTCACGAAGAAATAAATTCCTATTATTGAGAATATTATATTCGGGAGCCATGCTGCGATGAATGGAGAGAACACGCCCGACATCGCAAATACTCGCGAGAATTCCATGAACAGAATGTAGGCAAACGTTATCACGATTCCTATTCCGAGGTGCAAGCCCATTCCGCCGCGCACTTTCCTGCTCGACAGCGCCGCTCCTATTACAGTAAGAATGATTATCGCGGCTGGCGACGCGATTCGTCTGTGCATTTCTATTTTATAAGGCAAAGTATTATCTGCGCCTTTAAGTTCCAGATTCTGAATATGATTGCGTATTTCAAAGAGATTCATCTCTTCAAATTCCTCCTTGATATTATACAAATCGCGAGGCTTCAGAAGCAAAGTCGTATCTTTCGTCTTAGCTCTCGTAAGAATCTCATTTTTCTCCAGACGACGTTCGACATAGTTATCCAACTTCCATTTTCCGGTAATTGTATCATACGAAGCCTTATCTGCTATTATCTTGTAAGTCATTTTATTACCTTCAAATTTTTCCAAAGCAAACTTATAAGCCACCTTTCTTTTTATGTCAAAATTTCCGACATAGACGTAGACGCCTCTTTCTATTTGCACATGAATATTGGAGCCAGAACTTTTCGTAAGGCGTTCGATATATTTATCCTTAAACTCGCGTCTTACGGTATCAGTCTTAGGAATCAAGAAGTTACCGAGATAGAAAGAACCTATTGACAATAAAACTGCGGCCATGACATAAGGAAGAAGAAATCTTTTAAAGCTTATGCCGCTACTCAGAATCGCGATAATTTCAGTATGACCCGCCATTTTCGACGTGAAGAAAATAACGGAAATAAAGACGAAAAGATAAATAAACAGATTAATAAAATAAGGTATGAATGGTATATAATAATCGTACACGACTTCTCTAAAAGTAGCTTCGTTTTTTATGAAACTGTCGATGTTTTCCGATACATCGAACACTATCACGATGATAATCAACAAGCTGATTGAGAAGAAGAATGTTCCGAGATATTTTTTAAATATATACCAATCCAGTTTCTTCATAATCAAAGTCTACGAGTAACTTTTTGCAACATCATATCGCGCCATGAAGCGAAGTCGCCTTCGATGATATGTTTTCTAGCTTCTTTGACGAGCCAGAGGTAAAAACCGAGGTTATGTACCGTGGCTATCATCGGTCCCAATATTTCTTTAGAAACGACGAGATGTCTGAGGTAAGCCTTTGTATAATCTCTGTCGACGTAAGTCGTTCCGTTTTCGTCTAATGGAGAGAAGTCGTATTTCCACTTTTCGTTTTTGATGTTAATGATGCCTTCTGATGTGAACAACATTCCGTTACGGCCGTTGCGGCAAGGCATTACGCAGTCGAACATATCGACGCCGCGAGAGATGGCTTCGAGCAAGTTGGCAGGAGTTCCCACGCCCATGAGGTAACGAGGTTTGTCTTGAGGCAATATTTCATTGACGACTTCAATCATTTCGTACATTTGTTCTGTCGGTTCGCCCACAGCGAGTCCGCCGATTGCGTAGCCGTCGGCCTCATGTTTTGTGATATATTCTGCGGAGCGTTTTCTAAGTTCTGGGTAGACGCAGCCTTGTACTATTGGGAAGAGCGACTGGTTATAGTCGTAGACAGGCTCAGTCTCATCGAAGCGTTTCCAGCAGCGGTCGAGCCAGCGATGCGTTCTTTCCATCGACTCTTTTGCGTATCGGAAGTCAGCGGTTCCTGGAGTACATTCGTCGAAAGCCATAATGATGTCGGCGCCGATGACACGTTCAATATCCATCACATTTTCAGGAGTGAAAGTATGACGAGAGCCGTCTATATGAGATTGAAAGACGACGCCTTCTTCTTTCATCTTTCTGATGCCTGTTAAAGAAAAAACCTGGAATCCGCCGCTGTCGGTAAGGATTGGGCGTTTCCAGCCGTTGAACTTATGAAGTCCGCCAGCTTGTTTAAGCACATCCAGACCAGGACGAAGATAAAGATGATATGTATTGCCTAAAATGATCTGAGCTTGGACTTCTTCCTCCAACTCTCTCATATGCGTTGCCTTAACGCTTCCAACAGTGCCGACAGGCATAAAAATAGGAGTCTCGATAGGACCATGATCGGTGGCCAGGACGCCAGCGCGAGCATTGCTCGCAGTATCATTTTTGACAAGTGAAAATCTCATAAAATTTTTTGGCAAAGATACTATTTTTCCTATTAAAAATAATCATACTTTTGCAGTGAAATTTCAATAAATTTTAATTAAAAAACAAGCACGATAATGAGTTTCAACTTCAGCGAATTGAGTTTCTTAATATTGATAATTTTTGTATTGGCATGGATCATACAAATGGCATATCATTGGATATTATTCCGTCGTTTGGCATTTTACAAAAAACACGATAAATCATTCAGTTACGAGCCTGTATCTGTAATAGTCTGCACCCGCGACGCTTACGAATATCTATTAGATTTGATACCAGTTTTGTTGAAGCAGGATTATCCAGAATATGAAATAGTGCTAGTCAACGATTGTTCGCAAGATCAGACAGAAGAATATCTTAAAGATTTAGCTAGAAATAATCCTAAAATAAATTTGGTTAATCTAACACAAAATCTGAATTTTTTCCAAGGCAAGAAATTCCCTCTCAGCATGGGAATTAAATCAGCAAAATACGACTTACTTCTCTTGACTGACGCCGATTGTCTTCCATCCAACGACCAATGGATCAAAGGAATGGTAGAATCTTATGACAAAAATACCGAAATCGTCGTCGCATACGGACCTTACTTCGAGCGTAAAGGATTGTTAAATAAGCTTATACGTTTTGACACTTTATACATTGCAATGCAATATCTTTCTTTAGCTTTAGCGAAAAAACCTTATATGGGAGTCGGCAGAAATCTTTCCTACAGGAAAAGCACTTTCATGAAAAACAAAGGTTTCATATCTCATTACAACATCCCTTCTGGCGATGACGACTTGTTCATAAGCCAAGTTGCGAACAAGAACAACACCAACGTTTATATTGACGCGACAAACAGAGTCGAATCGGAACCAAAGAAATCTTGGGCTACATGGATTCGTCAGAAAAAACGCCATTATTCCACTGGCGTAAAATACAAGCCACAGACAAACAGAATATTAGGATTTTTATTAGGTAGCCGTCTCGCCTATTATCCTGCATTGATAGCGCTGTTCTTCATGCCACAAGCTTTCAATATTTCCTTTGGAGAAATATATTATTTCGTCATAATCGGATTATTTGCATTAACACACTACATAACTCAATTCATAATTTATTACAAATCAGCTAAACAATTGGGAGAAAAGCACTTAGGATTGATATTCGTTCCATTCTACGATTGTTTCTTTATGATTTTCACAACACTATTAGGATTTTGGAGCACAATTTTCAAGCCTAAAGGATGGTAATTTTTTAATTCATAATTCATAATGCATAATTCATAATTAGATGTAAAAAAGATTGTGCATTATGCATTATGCATTGTGAATTATTTTTTATCTTTGCACCTTGTATATTTAGCATTAAAATAAACTCAAAAATATATGAACGATTTTCAAAAAGAGATACTCGCAGGTATTCCTGACGAGTTGCCATGTGTCAAAGAGTATGATTTAACTGTCAATCATGCTCCAAAACGTAAAGACATTTTAACAAAAGAAGAAAAAAGATTAGCATTAAGAAATGCTCTTCGTTATTTCCCAGCTAAACATCACGCTGTCTTAGCTCCAGAATTTGCAGAAGAATTGGAAAAATATGGTCGTATTTACATGTACCGTTTCCGTCCTTCATACGACATTTACGCACGTCCTATTGAAGAATATCCAGCAAAATCAAGACAAGCAGCTGCTATTATGTTGATGATTCAAAACAACTTGGATCACGCTGTAGCACAACACCCACACGAACTCATCACTTACGGTGGCAACGGCGCTGTCTTCCAAAACTGGGCTCAATATCGTCTCGTTATGCAATATCTTGCAAACATGACAGAAGAGCAAACTCTCGTAATGTATTCAGGTCACCCAATGGGATTATTCCCATCACATAAAGACGCTCCACGCGTCATCGTCACAAACGGTATGATGATTCCTAACTACTCAAAACCAGACGATTGGGAAAGATTCAACGCAATGGGCGTGACACAATACGGACAGATGACAGCTGGTTCTTATATGTACATCGGACCACAAGGCATCGTTCACGGAACAACAATCACAGTTTTGAATGCTTCAAGAAAACAAGGCGGCACACCAGCTGGCAAGTTATTCATCACAGCTGGTCTCGGCGGCATGTCAGGTGCACAGCCAAAAGCTGGTAATATCGCTGGCGTTGTTTCAATCACAGCTGAAATAAATCCAAGTGCTACAGACAAACGTCACAGCCAAGGCTGGGTTGATGAAGTCTACAGCGACCTCGACGAATTGTTCGCTAAAGTAAATGAAGCACGCACTCAACAAATAGCTCGTTCTTTCGCATACCAAGGTAACGTTGTTGACCTCTGGGAATATGCTGCAGAACACGACATCCAAGTCGACTTAGGTTCAGACCAGACATCATTGCACAACCCATTCGCAGGCGGCTACTACCCTGTAGGTTATTCATTTGAAGAATCAAAACAAATGATGGCTGAAGCTCCTGAAAAATTCAAAGACGCTGTCTACGCATCATTACGTCGTCATGTTGCAGCTGTCAACAAACTCACAGCAAAAGGCATGTACTTCTTCGACTACGGTAACGCATTCTTATTGGAAAGCAGCCGCGCTGGCGCTGACATCCTCAACGCTGACGGCAAGTTCCGTTATCCTTCATACGTTCAAGACATCATGGGTCCTATGTACTTCGACTATGGTTTCGGTCCATTCCGTTGGGTTTGTACTTCAGGCAAAGAAGAAGACCTCGCTATCACAGACGAAATCGCTTGCAACGTCCTTGAAGAAATCGCAAAGAACTCACCAGTTGAAATCCAACAACAAATGCGCGACAACATCCAATGGATTAAAGGCGCACGCGCTAACAAACTCGTCGTTGGTTCACAAGCTCGTATCTTATACGCTGACTGCGAAGGTCGTACAAAGATTGCTGCTGAGTTCAACAAAGCTATCGCTGACGGTCGCCTCTCAGCTCCAGTAGTTTTGGGTAGAGACCACCACGACGTATCTGGTACAGACTCACCATTCCGCGAAACATCAAATATCTACGACGGCTCATCATTCACAGCTGACATGGCAATCCATAACGTCATCGGTGACGGCTTCAGAGGCGCAACATGGGTAAGTATCCACAACGGCGGCGGCGTTGGCTGGGGTGAAGTTATCAACGGCGGTTTCGGTATGGTACTCGACGGCAGCGACGATGCTGACAGAAGATTGCACTGCATGTTACACTGGGACGTAAACAACGGTATCGCTCGTAGAAGCTGGGCAAGAAACGAACCTGCTATGTTCGCTATCAGACGCGCTATGGAAGTAGAGCCAAGACTTAAAGTCACAATGCCTAACTTCGCAGAAGATTCATTGATTAACGACATTATAAAATAAAAATTTTGATTAAGGTTTAAGGCTTAAGGTTTAAGGAAATGTCAAATCACTTTAAACTTTAAACCTTAAACTTTAAACCAAAAGAAATAGCACGATTTTTGTACAATTCAAGCAATAAATCAAACTGTTAAAAAGAAAAATTAAATAATTATTAACCTTAAAATTAGAAAAGAAAAATGAAAAAACTTTTACTCTCATTGATAGTTATGGTTTTCGCAGTTCAATTGTCTGCACAATCATTATCATTCAAATATGAAGGCGAAACAGTTGAACCAGGAACAACTATCGACATCGTTTCTGACATCAACTCTGCAATGGAAATCCAATTCGACTTACACATCCTCAACACAACAGATGCTGACATCAATGTTATTGCTCAAATGGAAGACTTGACAAGCATTGGCAGCACATACTTATGCTGGGGCAACTGCTACATGCCAGGCGTTTTAGAAGCTGAAAACGTTGTTACAGCTGGCGGCGAAGGTATCTTCAACGGTCACGTTATGTTCGTTGACGCTGAATTCCAAACATTACCTTCAGGTACAGAAATCAAAATGGCTTACACTTTCTTCGATGAAAGCAATCCAGAAGAAAAATACACTTTCAACGTTAACTTCAAATATGAAGTTGTACTTCCTGCTTTAACATTCAAATTTGAAGACGAAGCTGTCGAACCAGGCACTATCAACATCGTTTCTGACATCAACTCTGCAATGGAAATCCAATTCGACTTACACGTCATCAACACAACAGATGCTGACATCAATGTTATTGCTCAAATGGAAGACTTGACAAGCATTGGCAGCACATACTTATGCTGGGGCAACTGCTACATGCCAGGCGTTTTAGAAGCTGAAAACGTTGTTACAGCTGGTGGCGAAGGCATCTTCAACGGCCACTGCATGTTCGTTGATGCTGAATTCCAAACATTACCAGAAGGTACAGAAATCCACATGGTTTATACTTTCTACGATGAAAGAAACCCAGAAGAAAAATACACTTTCAACGTCAACTTCAAATACCAATCAGATGCTATCGTTGACTTCAACAGCGTTAACGTTTTCAGCAACGCTTATCCTAACCCAGCTAACAACACTGTAAGCTTCGACTACAACATGCCATTCGATGTTAACTCAGCTTCAGTTGCTATCTACAACATGATGGGTCAAGAAGTTGTTAGACAAGACCTAAACCTTGGTGGTTCAAGAGCTGACATCAACGTAAGCGACTTAAACGAAGGCGTTTACTTCTACAGCTTAATCGTCAACAACCAAACAGTTAAGACAAACAAATTCGTTGTTTCAAGATAAGACTACAAGTCTATGAGACTATAAGACTATAAGAAGGGGCGCTGCATTTAATGTGGCGCTCTTTTTTTTGAACCATTGACTGTTGACCATTGACCATTGACTGTTGACAGCCCTGAAAGAGCGAAACAAATATAGGATAAGGCAACGCCTTATTAGTTAGAAGTTGTAGAGACGTCACTCCTGTGGCGTCTCTACGGATTTCTGGATTTTGACGGAATTCTGGATTTCTAAGGGTATGAGGATTTGAGGAATTGAGGAATTGAGGAATTGAAGAATTGAGGATTTTGTAGGGACGTGATTCATCACGTCCATTATTTCGTGTCAATTTTGTGACAATTCGTGGATGAAAATATTGTAGTGACGTGATTCATCACGTTCAATATTTCGTGGATAAAAAAAGAAATGTATTATTTTTTGCGTATTTTTTACACAATATATTTGGTAGTTTGATATAAATCCCATATCTTTGTTGCGTAATTTTAACGCAAATAAATAATATGAACAGTACATTTAAAATCACCGCTTCAACAGTAATTACCAGCACAAAGCTCAAACTGCTTTGCAATCAATACCATTATGAAATTTGTCATGGACAAAAAAACAATCATTTACCAAAGATACGCATCAGATACGTTGAAAGTAAAGGAAAATTTGGCTATGCTGAGTTTGGAGATTTCTTCTTTGTCAATGATGATTTATATGTCTGGAAACAAGGAAAAGAATATGCAGACATGCATAATACAGATGTAGTTGAATATCATTTTATCAAAAAATGCACTAGAACCGAATATGCTTGTCGTTTCCTATATGCCGGAGCTGACACCAATTTTATAGACAGCAAGGGCGAACACATTTTTGTAGGAGACGTTTTAGAGATTAAAAATGATTTTAACAAAACGCAATTAGCCCTAGGACATTTTCCATACTATGAAAACGATAAAATGACTTATTGTTTTGTTCTCGACAATCATTTCCTTTCCCTTCAGGAGTGCCTCAACAATAAAAATACGATAATCACTCGAATCGGAACAACTTACTTCCAACTGGACTGGAATTTTAGTACAGAAGACATGAACAATAAGGTTCGTAGTTTCAACGGATGGTATGATAGCAATAAAGAACATAACGACAAAGTATTAATGGCTAGATATACACCTAACTTCGACCAAGAATTATGGAAATATTATGGACTTGAAATTTTAGGAATAGAATATTAACCAATAATAACAAAACTATGGAAAGAAAAGATTATATTGCAACTATTCAAGAATTGCTAAAAGGCAGAAATGAAGAATTTGACCAAGCAGATGTCAAACGAATCCGACTTATCCGACATAAAGATTCTCGTAAGGAAAAGATTATCGGCGGGAAAAGTTATGAAAGTTCCCTATACGACATTTATTTGTATGAAAACGATGTGTTTATGGCTTATCAAAGTGAGCAAATTGTTAAAAAATTCAACAATGTGGATTACATCGTTTCATTCATTGGAGAAGAAAGTACATCATCAAGATTTATAGGTGTATATAAAAATAATGGTATCATTAAACAACTACCAGATTATAACGGAGAAGCGCATGCATTATTCGACATTAAAGAAGTATCTGGTTTCGAATTACTTAAAGAAAAAGTTATCATTGAGTGGAAAAATCCTATACAATGGTTACAGCATTATAATGATATGCCAGTAATTCGCATAGATAGAGGATTGATGGAAAACAACTTACCTGTATTTGTAAGATACGAAGATGTTATATTAGATTACATTCAATTACAAACAATTATTAAAAGCAATAATTCTGAATGGAAATTAAGACTAGAAAGCTGCAATTGTATTTACCTGATACTTGATAAAAATAACGGCAAACAATATGTAGGTTCTACATATAATACTAGAGGAATTTGGGGCAGGTGGAGCGATTATGCAAAAAACGGTCATGGCGATGATGTCGAATTGAAGAAATGTATAGATTCCGACCCTAAATACGCCGAAAAGTATTTTCAATGGTCAATCTTGGAAACTCTACCTATAAAAATACTCGCAGAACAAGCCATTGAGAGGGAATCGCTTTACAAACGAAAATTAGGAACACGACTCAATGGCAATCATAATAAGAACTAAATAAAATCATATATAAAGAAAACAAGTCTCAATATTCGCGTTAGATTAGTGCCCATTCGTGGATGAAAATATTGTAAGGACGTGATTCATCACGTCCATTATTTTGTGTTTATTTCGTGAATATTTGTGGATAAAAATATTGCAAGGACGTGATTCATCACGTCCTATTTTCGTGTTAATTTCGTGTTTATTCGTGGAAAAAGAAAAGGAGCATTGCAATTTGCAGCGCTCCTTCTTATTGTTATAGTCTTGTTGACTTGTAGTCTTTATTTTGCAAAGCTAACAGCTCTTGTCTCTCTGATGACAGTGATTTTGATTTGACCTGGGTAAGTCATCTCTGTCTGGATTTGTTTAGAGAGGTCGAATGAGATGCGGTCGGCATCGGTGTCGCTGACTTTATCAGCTGCTACGATGACGCGTAATTCACGACCAGCTTGGATTGCGTATGTCTTAACGACGCCAGGGAATGACATTGCCATTTCTTCAAGTTTGTTGAGACGTTGGATATAAGCCTCGACGACTTCGCGGCGTGCGCCTGGACGTGCGCCAGAGATAGCGTCACACACTTGAACGATAGGAGCGATAAGAGTTTCCATTTCGATTTCATCGTGGTGAGCACCGATAGCGTTGCATACGTCTGGTTTTTCTTTGTATTTCTCAGCGGTTTTCATACCGAGTATTGCGTGTGGCAATTCTTCGTCGTTTTCAGCAACCTTACCGATGTCGTGGAGAAGACCAGCACGTTTTGCAGTCTTTGGATTCAAACCTAATTCAGCTGCCATTGAAGAGCTGAGTTTAGCGACTTCGATAGAGTGTTGTAATAAGTTTTGTCCGTATGAAGAACGGTATTTCATACGACCGATCATCTTGATAAGTTCAGGGCTGAGGTTATGGATGCCGAGGTCGATGACGGTACGTTTACCAGTTTCAATGATTTCTTGTTCAACTTGTTTTTCGACTTTTCTTACCACTTCTTCGATACGAGCTGGGTGGATACGGCCGTCGGTAACGAGTTTTTGCAATGAGAGGCGAGCTATTTCACGACGGATTGGATCGAAGCCTGAGAGCAAGATTGCGTCAGGGCTATCGTCGATGATGATTTCAACGCCAGTGAGAGCTTCGAGAGCACGGATATTTCTACCTTCGCGACCAATAATACGACCTTTAATTTCGTCATTTTCGATGTTAAATACAGAGACTGTATTTTCGATAGCGTGTTCTGCTGCTGTACGTTGAATTGTCTCAAGAATGATTTTCTTAGCCTCTTGGTTAGCCGACATTTTAGCTTCTTCAACGATATCTCTAGAGATGACCATAGCTTCAGCTACAGCTTCATCTTTCATCATTTCTTTAAGTTGTTCCTTAGCTTCGCCAGCTGTGAGACCCGAGATAGATTCCAACATTTTCTTTTGTTCGTCTTGAATCTTATCCAATTCAGCTTGACGTTTATTGATATTTTCTTGTTGAGCTGCTACGCTTTGTTGTTGGCTTTTAACCTCATTAGCTTTCTTGCGGATTTCTTCATCACGTTGGTTAGCTTGTTGCTGTTGTTGTTGAACACGTGATTCAAGTTTTTGGATTTCGCGTTTACGTTCGTTTGTTTCTTTTTCGTAATCAGCTTTCATTTGCAAGAATTTCTCTTTAGCTTGAAGTATTTTATCTTTTTTGATTACTTCAGCTTTTTCTTTAGCTTCTTCCAATAACTGAGTACTTTTCTTTGTGAGTGCGTTACGCATCACTGTTGAAGAGATGAGGACGCCGATGCCGGCACCTACTACGAGAGCAGTCACTCCGAAGAGAATGTATGCTGCTGTGTGACTTAATGCTAGTAATAACATCATTTTTTAATTCGATTTATCTCGAAAAAAAACAAGAGAGGAAAAAAAATCTGTCTGCTCAATGGGATAATAGTAAACCCCAAAAGTCACGTTTATGGCTGCCACGATACGCAAACGTCCACTGGCGTTAAAGCACCTTTGCAGGTTGAGGCCTGTTTTTGTACCCATGAGTCAACCGGAAATTAATGTTATAAATGTTAGGTTTACATCATGCGACGAACAGACAGATATATCTTCAAAGAACTTTAAGAACCTATATTCTCGCTTAATAAAGTACCTAATTCATCGAGTTTTTGTTCCAAATACTGATCTTTATATGCTGCATCAGATTCATATTTCACATTAAGAGTTGCCAACTGCAAACACAACATAGATAATAAATCTTGATAATCCCTATAATCATATGTCTGTTTGTACGACTTTATTCTTTCGTTCAGCATCTCCGCAGCCTTTAACACCTTCGCCTCATCAGCTTTGTTTACCGTCAGACGATAATTTCGCTCTGCAATGATAACATTTATCTTTATTTCATCTACTCCGCTCATTTTCGTCCGATTTATATATTATTGTTCTGCATTCAACATTGCAACACAACTGTCGATTTCTTTAACGAGTGCCTTTATTAATTGTCTACTTTCTCCTACCTCTTTTTCGTTTCCGAGAGTGTTAACAATAACTAAATTATTTATTTTTTCCTTCAATTCTGCATTCTCCGTCATGAGTATCTCCAGATCCAATTGAAGATTCTCATTCTGTTGAATAAGTTTACTATTTTCTTCTTCAAGCTGATTCTTTAGCGCAATGAGCTTTCTTATCTTTGTTTCTATTTCCGAAAGGGTTACACTTAAATCTGCCATCTTGATAGTATTCTTCAGAATTTGCTACAAAGATAATGAAAAAAAATCTTATTAAAATACTTTTTTCAGACTTTTTTTATGACAAAATTTTATGCATAATTCATAATTAAGAAGACGCATCAACAACATCTAATTTATTTCAATTGTGTCGTATGATACATCTCTACAACTCCTAATTCCTAATTCCTAACTCTATACACGACTGCCGTCCTGCTTACATTATATATTTTCATAAACACCTGACCTTCTCTAGCTTCTGATGGAAATACCACATCTTTGCTTATGTTTTCAAATCCGCCGAAATCCTTGTCATCACTGCTAAATATGATTTCATAATCGCCTGTGTTTTTGACATTTATCTCATAATCTGGAATCGACTCGCTTCCCCAATTAAAGACAAATATCAAATTATTTCTTTCAAATACTATTGTCTTATGTTCTTCATCAGCATTCATCAGCCAAGCTGGCTCTGCATTCATGATGTCGTTTTCCTTAATAAACTTTAACATTTCCTTATCAAATTCATTAAGCCAACCGAACTTTAGATTTCCATCATCGACCAACGACCACTGACGGCGCGCGTGTTTATAACTCCATCCGTTTTCCAGACGAGGGAAGTCGATCCACTCCGGATGACCGAATTCATTGCCCATGAAATTAAGCCATGCATTGCCACCGAGACTTATGGTGAAAAGACGTATCATCTTATGCAAAGCGATACCTCTATCAACTATCATACTCGGCGTAAATTTCGACATTGAAGTGTACATCTCCTTGTCCATCAACCTAAAAGCAATTGTCTTATCTCCTACCAATGCCTGGTCGTGCGACTCGGCATACGCTATCGTCTTGACATCGTACAATCTATTCGTCATAGTGAAGAAAAACTCGTGCATATTCCAGTCTTCCTCTTTTTGGTCTTTCAAAATCTTAATCCAGAAGTCAGGCAATCCCATTCCGAGGCGATAATCGAAACCGATGCCGCCATCTTCAACAGGAGCACATATTCCTGGCATTCCGCTCACGTCTTCAGCAATGGTGATATAATTTTTATTCAACTGATGTATCAGTGTATTAGCGAGTTGCAGATATGTCACTGCATCGTCATTAACATTATCTCCGAAATAATCCGACTGATTTGCGAACTCCACTCCTATCCCGTGATTCTTATATAACATAGATGTAACGCCGTCAAATCTGAATCCATCGAAATGATATTCATCTAACCAATATCTCACGTTTGAAAGCAAAAATCGCAAAGTTTCAATCTTTCCGTAATTGAATAATTTAGAATCCCACTGCGGATGATGTCCTTCATGGCCGCCAACCAGATACTGACTTTCTGTCCCATCAAAGAGATTCAATCCTTCACGAGTGTTTTTAACTGTATGAGAATGAACCAAATCCATAATAACAGCGATTCCCATTTCATGAGCAGAGTATATCAAATCTTTCAATTCTTCTGGCGTGCCGAAACGCGAACTGGCAGCAAAGAAATTGGACACATGATAACCGAAAGAACCGTAATATGGATGCTCAGCGACAGCCATAAGTTGTATTGCATTGTATCCCAAGTCTTTTATCCTCGGCAAGACATTTTCCTTAAATTCTTTATAAGTACCGACGCCTTCTTTCTCTTGCGACATTCCAACGTGAGATTCATATACAAATAGCGGCTGTTGACTGTTGGCTTTTGGCTTTTGGCTTTTGACTGTTGGCCAGAATTGTCCTGCGAAGTCTTTGTTGTCTTCATTTTGGACGACTCTGTTGATATAAACAGGTATGCGTTCTTGCTCGCCAATGCTGGATTGAACCAGGACTTTCAGCAGACTTCCTTTTGTTAATTTATCTTTGTATTGTGCGTCAGGAAGGAAAATAGACCAGATGCCATCTTCTTCTCTTTCAAGAGGATTAGCAAATCTATCCCAATTATTGAAGTCACCGAACAAAGAAAGATAATGCGCAGCAGGAGCCCATTCTCTGTACCACCAGCCTTTTCTGAACTCGTCGTAAGTAAAGCCAAAGAATTCATGAGCTGAAGCAAATGATTTCAAGCTTCCATAATGATTTTCAATATATTTCAACAAAGATTCATATCTGTCGTAACGAGCCTGCACTTCTTCTGACACAGGTTCCAGCCAAGAATCTTTTTCTACAAGTTTCATCATAATTTCAAAATTTTAATTCCACATGGTTCTAAATTCATCGCAATGCCACGAGTGCTGACTTCATCTAAATTATATTCTATCTTTTCTCCAGTAAAAACGTCTGTTGCTGTGAGCTGTGAGCTGTGAGATGAGAGCTGAAGCCTTAAATACACCACTGCATCTTCAGAAATCTTTACTTCGCAGTAGCGACTTTCATTCTGATTGAAATTAATAACAATCAGAAGACGGTCATTGTTATAATAACGCAAGAATGCATATACATATTGAGGGTCGAAGTTGGAATACCAAGGGTTGACCCACATCAGGTCGTAGAACGCACCTTTATTAATAGCGTCGCTGGTGAGGCGGAAATTGAGTAGTTTTTTATAAAAGTCGTATAACTTTCTTTGTTCATCTGTGAATTCGCTGCCATCGAACTTGCCGCCTGCCATCCATTTCTGGTGTCTCGGCATCACCGCGTAATCGAATATCGATGTTCTTCCGTCGTCGCCGCTGAATCCCACGGAGTCGTCTGCATCCTCGCCGCTCTCTTGTCCGTTGTAAATCATGAAAGGTCCGCGGTTCATCAGCGCTGCCATCGCAACAGCAGGCAATGCCTTGAACGCATCGCCGACGAAATGCCTCGACGCGAGACGAACCTCATCATGGTTTTCCATGAAACGCAGCATCGCGTCGCCGAGACCCTGAAGGCTGTTCCACACATTAGTGATAGTATCCGCTCGCTGTCCGTAGCGATAGATATTTTCCAAAGTATTGTAAAGCCCGACCTTATCGTAAAGATAGTCGAAACCGGCATTGACATATTCCTTATAAAGATGTGGCTGATAAATCTCAGCTATCATTATCGCATCATAATTTTCACGCAACTCATTTATCGACCAACGCCAAAATTCCACCGGAACCATCTCTGCCATGTCAACACGAAAACCATCAACACCTTTCTCACACCAATATTGCATGATGTTCAGCATCTTATACCAAGTATTTGGAATGGTATCAAAATATTTTGTATGGTTATTCTGATAATCAACGCCGTAATTCAGCTTCACTGCATCGTACCAGTCATTGACCGAAGGAGTTGGAGAAAACACATCATTGCCTGATGCCTTGGCAGGGAACTCTTGGTATTGAGTTGCTGAGTTACTGAGTTGCTGAGTTGCTGAGTTGTCTGTTGTCTGTTGACTTGGAATAACGAATTCTTGATTTGGGATATAATAGAAGTTGTTATCTTTTGCGAAGCTGACGTTTTTATTGTCATATTCGCCGAATTCTTCCACATCGAAGGGTTTGCACAACGACTTATATTCTCTTGCAAGATGGTTCGGAATGAAATCCATTATCACTTTCATGCCTTTTTCATGGATGCGATTCAGCGCCTCTTCAAACTCCTCCATCCTATTCTGCGGATTGACCGCCAGGTCAGGGTCAATGTCGTAATAATCCATTATAGAATAAGGAGATCCAGCTTTACCTTTGGTTATCAATGGATTCGTAGATTTAATTCCGAGTTCAGGATAAGCCGTCATGGAAGAATGACGTATCACGCCCGTGAGCCAGATATGAGTAATCCCCAAGGCTTTAAGCGATTCCAAAGCATTATCGTTGATATTAGCGAAAGTGCCGCAGCCGTTCTGTGACTTGTCGCCATCAAAAAGCGGTGCTGTATTTTTATTTCCGAAAGTTCTTACAAATAGTTGATATATGTTCATTTTTCCAAAGTCTATAAGTCTATGAGTCTAAGAGTCTATAAGTTGATGAGTTCTTCAATATAGTGCAAAGATAATGATTTGTTTATTTTTTTCAAAGGGAAAAAATCTTAAAAATTATTAACAAACATTCTTAAAACACATTTGTTAATACGACAAAAGACCGAATATGGAATCGACAATGAAAATAGACGAAGATGGTTACGGATACTCCACAACTATGCTTCCCGATTATGACGGGTTTATCATCATAAAACCTGGATTTTTAAAATACACCGACAACATCATCAAGGACTTGCGTCGTCTTGATTTCATCGTAATTGAAGCCAAAGAAAAGACCTTGACAAAAGATGAGGCTGAAATAATATACAGTTGTCACAAAGGAAAGCCATTCTTTGATAAACTTATAAGATATATGACAAGCGGCCCTAGCATCGGCATGATTCTGTTGTCGCCGTTTTCAGATAGGGAGTCAGCGACTGAAACTCTCAAGCAATTGAAAGAGAAGTACAGGAAACGTTACAGCATCGACAAGACGCATAACGTGATGCACAGTTCCGACAGCTATCAAAATGCACTTTACGAAGCAGAAGCGTTTTTTAACTAAGAACTATTAAACTTTAATTATGAATTATGAATTATGAATTGTGAATTGTTTTAGGGCGTTCCGGCAAAGCCGTCGGGCTTTCCGCTATATCTTTTTCCGCTGCGCTCCAAAAGGATGCCGCTCCAATCCCTAACGCATTGGAGGCGATTAAAAATTGAAAGTTGAAATTTGAAAACTGAAAATCAGTCAGCGTTTAATTTTAAAATGTAGACTGCACTCTGCGTTGCTTTGCGTCTTTGCGCGAGACGCCACAGGGGTGACGTCTCTACAAATGTATCAAGAAAGCGTATTCCAACGCTATCTCTTTTATTCCTTCAAAACGTCCCGATGCTCCACCATGACCGAAATCCATATTGGTTTTCAGATATAATGGGTTATTGTCGGTCTTCATCTCTCTTAACTTCGCAACCCATTTCGCTGGTTCCCAATATTGCACCTGGCTGTCATGCAAGCCCGTCGTGACGAGCATCGCTGGATAGTCTTTTCTTTCCACGTTGTCGTATGGAGAATACGATTTCATATAATCGTAATATTCTTTTTCGTTAGGGTTGCCCCATTCGTCGTATTCGCCTGTCGTCAAAGGAATGCTTTCATCGAGCATCGTCGTCACCACATCGACGAAAGGCACCTGCGCTATTATTCCTTTCCACATCTCTGGCGCCATATTCGCCACCGCTCCTACCAACAAACCGCCTGCGCTGCCACCCATAGCGAACATCTTATCATTATTCGTAAATCCTTCCTTGACAAGATATTTACCGCAATAGATAAAGTCGAGGAAGGTATTTTTCTTCTTCAATAATTTTCCGTCTTCATACCACTGACGTCCCATCTCCTCGCCGCCTCTGATATGAGCGACAGCCCACACGAAACCTCTGTCTAACAACGACAAACGCGCTGTTGAGAAGTAAGCGTCCATGCTGCTGCCATAAGAACCGTAGCCGTAAAGCACCAAAGGATTCGTTCCGTCTTTCTTCATACCTTTTTTATACACCAAAGAAATCGGAACTAAAACGCCGTCGTGCGATGGAGCATAATGTCGTTCCGTAATGTAATCGCTTGGTTCATAGCCGCCTATGATTTCCTGACGTTTCAACAAAACAGACTCACGTTTTATCATGTCGTATTCATAAAGCGAAGCTGGCGTCGTCATGGAATTATATCCATATCTCAAAAGATGAGAATCGAAGTCGGGATTAGCGGAAGAATATGCGGTATAAGTCGGTTCGCCGAAGTCGATATAATAATCCGTCGTGCCGTCCCATGTCATGATTCTAATTTTCACCAGACCTTCCTTACGTTCTTCAACGACAAGAAAATCAGCGAATAAGTCGAAGTCTTCTATCAAGACATCGTCGCGATGCGACATCAGCTCAACCCAATTTTCTTTCTCTGTCTTATCAACAGGCGTCTTCATAATTTTGAAGTTCTTTGCGCCGTCGGTATTGGTAAGTATGTAGAAATGTTCTCCATAATGACCTATTCCATAAAGATGGTCATGCTCGCGTTTATGGAAAATCTTAAACTCATCGTAAGGTTTGTCTGCATCAACGAAACGCACTTCCGACGACATAGTGCTATCGGAAATTATCATGATATAACGCCTTGATTTCGTTTTGCTTACATAACAACTAAAAGATGTATCTTCTTCAAAATAAACGAGTTCGTCATTAGCCGGGTCGTCATTAAGTTTATGACGCATAATCTTACAAGAACGTAACGACTCATCTTTTAAACTATAGAAAAGTGTCTCGTTATCGTTCGCCCAAACCATGTTGCCTGTAGTGTTTTTTATGACTTCAGCGCACAACTCACCTGTTTCAATATTTTTCACAAAAATATCATACTGGCGGCGGCTCACCGTATCGACACTATACGCAAGCAATTCATTATCAGGACTTACGCTATAAGCACCTATATCAAAATAATGATAACCTTCAGCCATTTTATTACCATCGAGAAGAATTTGTTCAGGATTTTCCATATTATCTTTTCTACGACAATACACGGGATATTCCTTGCCTTCCTCGTAGCGAGAATAGTAATAGTAGCCGTTTCTTTTTATAGGATAAGAGACATCATCTTGTTTGATACGTCCTACTATTTCGTTATATAATTCATTCTGAAGCACTTCCGTATCTTTCATCATTATTTCTTGATAAAGATTCTCTTGTTCGAGATAAGCTATCACTTCAGGATTTTCACGTTCGTTAAGCCAATAATAGTTATCGATACGAGTATCTCCGTGAGCAACCAGTTCACGAGGGCATTTTTTTGCTACAGGTTTTTTCATAATTAGAATGACAATGTTAATCCAAGACTTGGCATCAACGGCAACTGATAAATAATATCTGTCGTAACTACATCTATATAGAATATGTTGTTTCTATCGTAAACGTTTGTGACGCTAAAGTCGGCTTCAAGTATAACATTTTCAGTAAAATAGAACTTTCTTTTCACGTCAAAATCGAGGCGATGATATGAAGGCAGCTGACCACCATTAAGTTCGTCATAAATGATTCCGAGATAACCGCTTTCAGTATAAGGATCGAAATAAATGTTATCGTAAGGCAATTTTTCATAGAACGCACTCACCTGAGTGAATGGGAATCCCGTTCCGAAGTTCCATCGTGCGCTGATTTCCCACTGATGTTTCGAACCTGCCGTATATGTTGCCATAAGATTGACATTATGACGTCTATCATAATGAGTTCTATATGTATGTATTTGTTTGTCAACACCTTCATAATCCTTATTAACATATCCCAAGGAATATGCTCCCCACAAATACCATCTCATATTTTCATATTTCAAAGAAACGTCGAGACCGTAAGCCCTACCCTTTTCCACCATGAAATCCTTTTTCAAAATCTCAGGCGTTCCCAATGGAGCCTCATAATCAGAATATTGCTGATTTCTATTCATGCTTGTGAGCTGATTGAAGTCTTTATAATAAGCTTCCACATTGAGAACCATGTTATTATACACGTCAAATTCCGTTCCTACTATATAATGTATCGCTTTCTGCAGCTTAGAGTCGACAGGTTTTCCATCGAAAGTTGAAGTGATATTAGCCTGACCAGAGAGGAAGCCATAGAAAAGGTTCACCACGTCGCGGTCGCTATTGGCGGCGATGAGGTTTTGCGAGTACATACCAGTAGCGGCTTTAACTCTAAACCAATCCGTCACATTATATTTCAAGGCGAGACGAGGTTCTGGCGACACTTCCGAAAGCGAGGCATAAGCCTGAATTCTGAAGCTTGGCTCAAGGATAAACTTATCAAATTGAGCCTTATATTTTATATAGGCGCCGAGTTCTGTAGTGTTATCAATCTGGCTCATATGAACGCCATTCGACTTGGTGTAATCGAATACGGTCTTAAAGCCCAACATCTCAATGCCATATTTAAGAGAATTTTTTCCAAGAAAATAAGTAAATGCAAATCCAGCGTTGAAGCCATTTATCGAACTCATTCTGTTAGGATTATTCTCTTCTTCTAATGTCGCCTTATAATCTGAATACGCCACATTACCTTCTATAAGCACAGGAGACTTGCCAGGAATAACAACGAAATTGATTCCGCCACCGTACGAATCCCATCCAAAGTTTGATATTGATTTATAATTCCTTACATCATCAACGAAATTAAATCCGAAGAAATTAACCTTACTTCCATTAGCGGCATTGATAGATATTTTTCCGTATAAGTCGTTATAGGTATAAGGCAAAGTATTGCCGTTCAATATCGGTTTATATATCGTTTCGCTTGTCTTGTCGAGATAAGAATTTTTCACCGATACCAGGAACGAAGCCGTCACGTCTTCTGGATCTCTCGCTTTTTTAATAGGGCCTTCTAGCATCACTTTCGCTCCGAATGTGCTTGCGCTCAGTTTACCAGCGAGGCGTTTTTTATTACCGTCGCGCGTGGTGATGTCCATCACTGAAGAAATTCTGCCGCCGTATTCTGCGCCGAAGCCACCTGTATAAATCTCAGCGTTTCTGATGATATCAGTGTCGAAGACAGAAAAAATTCCAATTGAGTGGAAAGGATTATACACCACCATGCCATCGAGCAACACCTTGTTTTGTATTGGCGAGCCGCCTCTGATATAAAGCTGTCCGCCTTGGTCGCCAGTGAAGATAACACCAGGAATAACTTGCAGATACTGAGCAAGGTCGGCTTGTCCTCCCATGGTCGGGATTCTGGTAATAACTTTCGGAGTCACGTTCACAACGGAAGTCTTGGTCTCGGTCCTCGCCTCGATTTTGTCGGCAGTGATATTGACAGCAGCAAGCACCACATTTGACTCTTCTAGATAATATTTCTTGTTTAAGACCACATTATTCTTCAATTCAAGTCTCTCAGCGATAGTGTCATAACCAAGGTTTGTGACCAAAATAGTATATTCCCCGTCAGGTATTCTCGTGATATTAAAAAAGCCGTTGATGTCGGTCGATGCGCCGTATGTCGTTCCTTTGAAATAAACATTACAGAACATCATCGGTTCGCCTGTCGACTTCTCATAAACAAAACCCTTGACATTATTATCCTTAGCGTGTGATACAGAAGCAGTTATAAGTAGAATTAAAATAGATATTAATTTTGTTAGTTTTGATTTCATCGTATACTTTTCATTTTTCAAATTATAGATATGCAAAGTAACGAAAAATCGTGATAATTGTGGGAAGAATTTTGAAAAAAAATATTTCCACGAATCACACGGATTTCCACGGATTTTTTCGTACAGATTTGTGATTTTTAGCGGATAATATCTCCACGGATCACACGGATTTTCGCGTATTTTTTTCGTGTTAGATTAGTGCTTTTTCGTGGATAACATCTCCACGGATCACACGGATTTTCGCGTATTTTTTTTTCGTGTGAATTAGTGTTTTTTCGTGGACAAAGCATCCACGAATCACACGGATTTCCACGGATTTTTTCATGTGAATTAGTGCTTTTTCGTGGATAAAAAAAATCCGCTGTTAATTAGCGGATTGTTCCTGTGCTTCTTTGATGAGTTCCAGTTCTTTAGCGGAGAAATGTTCTGGAAGCAATATTTGTACTTTCAGCAGCAGTGCGCCTGCTCCTTCTTTGCCGTAGTGCGGCATTCCCATTCCTTTGAGTCGCAACGTGCTGTTGTTTTGCGTCTGCGGTTTTATCGGCACGTTGACGTCGCCTTTGAGAGTGCTGACTGTTATCTTGCCGCCGAGTATCGCGGTGTACACGTCGATGTTGATATTTTTTATGAGGTCGTCGCCGTCACGTTGATATGAAGGGTCATTATTGATGACGACTTTTATCATGAGGTCGCCGTTGTCGCCGCCGTTTCTACCAGGGTTGCCCTTACCTTTGAGGCGTAATATCTGTCCGTCGCGCACTCCCGGTTTTATGCTTATCTTTATCGAGCTTCCGTTGAGGTCAAGGATACGTTGCGAGCCTTGATAAGCTTCTAGCAATGTGAGGTTTATGGTAGCATTGAGGTCGCTGCCTTTAGCAGGACGCGTCGAACGGCGGCCGCCGCCCATGCCTCCCATGAAACTGCTGAAGTCGAATCCGGCGCCGCCACCGCCGCCATGTCCTCCGAAGAACATGTCGAAGAAATCAGAGAAGCCGCTAGCGTTGAAGCCATGAGCTCCGCCGCCGAAGCCAGCGTTTTCATATTGCTTCCAGTTAGCACCGAGTTCGTCATATTTCTTACGCGAGTCAGGATTGCCTATAACCTGATAAGCCTCGGAAATCTCCTTGAACTTCTCCTCCGCCACCTTGTCGTCTGGATTCTTGTCGGGATGATATTTCACCGCCAACTTACGATACGCTTTCTTAATCTCATCCTGTGTCGCCGAACGCTCAACACCTAATATTTTATAATAATCTTTGTATTCCATGTTCTTTATAATAATGGTCTATGAGTCTATAAGTCTATGAGTCTATAAGTTTGTGTGATTACCAATATAAAACAACTCATTACACAATAAGTTCACTTATCGACTTATTCACTTATTGACTTATCGACTTAATCAATATCTGTAAACCTCAAATTCCGACATTGCGCCTTCGAATTCTATTTCGATGTTATTTTCTGCTGAAGAATAATTCGATGTCTCGTACACATTAGAAGATTTCTTGACAAATCCATCAAAATCCTTGAGAGACAAGACCGATTCACATTCCAGTCTACAGCCAGAATTATTCGGAATTCCTATTCTTATTTTTGAAACGCCTGTGTTTATAACTACTTTAGTCGAATTGTAATACTCACCTAATTTAATATCTATGTTAGATGCGCCGCTGTTTATTTCTATGTCAGAAACTTTATATTCGCTGAAATCGAAGTTCAACTCGCTTGCTCCAAGATTCAGCTCAAAATCATAAATCGGTGTCTGATTTAAAGAAATATCAAAACGGTTCGACTTCACTTCTTCAACATTATTCACTTGATAATTATCATCTTCAACATCGAAGACGATATCAGCATGTGAGCCTTCATATTCTAAATAAAATTTTTGAACAATCTGATCGCTTATGTTTCTTGCCTTGACCAATTCCTCGACTGGAGAATTCAAATACAACATGCCAGCGCCATAGTTGATTTCCACCGAAGCTTCTGTTATATTGTCTTTGAAAGGCGAAGAAAACTCCTGCGTTTCAACATCTTCTTCCATCAAAATTTCCGAAGTCATCTCATCTGATAAATTTTCATTTCCATTGATTTCATTGCAATAAATCAAGCATGAAATTATAATTACGACAACCACACAGACTGACTTCAACAGCTTATTTAATGGCAACAGAGAAAGGCCGAATATTATTATGAAGACCGGCCAAAATTTCGCCAATTCCGACCAGACGATGTCAACATCGAAGAAAGTCACCATCAAAGCGATTATTCCTATCGCAATTAGGATTATGCCTCCAATGAGACCATCATCTTTTTTGTTTTTATTATTATCCATAATTTATATTTCTATTTAGACGCATCAATGTGTATTTATATTTTAGGAAACATTGACTCTACTTCTTGCTCGATGTAACAATCATCACAACGCCTATCGCGACTAAGATAAGAGGCCATAACTTCCACACCCAATTAATTGGTATAAAGTTATTTATTAAAAATAGTAACCCTATTAAAATAACGAAAGAACCTGCCAAAATAGACTTCACTTTTGATTCTGACTTCGATACAGGCTCTGACTCTGACTGTTGACTATTGATCGTTGACTGTTGACCATCTACTGGAAGCACAATCCATAAAATAATGTAAAGCCAAAATCCGAAGCTTGCAAACATGAATGCTATCACGAAAGCGATTCTCACTAGAGCAACGTCAAGGCCGAAGAAGTTGGCCAATCCGGAACACACGCCGCCGATTACTTTATTCATCGTGTTACGGCTAAGTCTTCTATTTTCCATAATATTTAAAATTAAAACTCTTACTGCAAAATATTATTAGATGGCACCACCAGCCATAAAAGAAGGTATAAACCGCCGCCGACACCTGCGAATAAAAACGATGCGGCGAACAACACTCTGACTAAAACAACATCAAGATTGAAATAATCAGCCAATCCGGAGCAGACTCCACCGAACACTTTATTAAAAACATTTCTTCTAAGTACCTTATTTCCACTCATTTTTATTTAATTTTAATTGTTGTTTTTTCACTGAAAATATTTCTTTCAAAAATAACAAAAAAGTTGAAAGTTCGGAATATGAAAACTGAAAGTTTTTTTTGACCATTGACTATTGACTGTTGACCATTGACAGTAGAGACGTCACCCCTGTGGCGTCTCAACGGAATTCTGGAATTGACGGATTTCTGGATTTCTGGGATTTTGCTTGGTTTTAATCGCCGCCAGTGCGTTAGGGATTGGAGCGGCATCCTTTTGGAGCGCAGCGGAAAAAGATATAGCGGAAAGCCCGACGGCGATAGCCGGAACGCCCAAGACAATTCATAATTCACAATGCATAATGCATAATTGAAAACTGAAAGTTTTTTTTGACTATTGATAGTTCAATTTTTTTTAGTTTTTATCCAAAATCATTATCTTTGTAAAAAATTCAATTATCATTATGTCTATACTTGCAATATTTATAAAAATTATCGTTTGGGGATTTATAATTTTTTCCATCATAGGAGTACTTTCTTATGCTTTTGAAAAGCCAAAACCAAAAGCAAAGAACAATAATCGTACGATAAACATCACTGTAAATATAAACATTGAAGAAGACGACAAATCAAGAAAGGCAAGCGACAACAAATTGCTTGAAGATGAAAAAAAACAGTAAATTGAATATTATTTTTGAAAATTAACATTGGGAAACCAAAAGAATTTGTTACATTTGCAGAATTAGAATTTTCAGTAAAAAAAAATAATAACAAAATCAAATAATAACATAATGAAAAAGATTTTATTACTTGGAGATGAAGCCATTGCACAAGGCGCTATCGACGCTGGTCTTTCAGGTGTTTACGCTTATCCAGGCACACCATCAACAGAGATCATGGAATTCATCCAAGGCTCAAAAGAAGCTAAAGAATTAGGCATCCGCGCTTTATGGTCAGCTAACGAAAAGACAGCTATGGAAAGCGCAATCGGTATGTCATATGCCGGCAAACGTTCACTCGTATGTATGAAACACGTCGGTGTTAACGTTGCAGCCGACCCATTCATCAACTCAGCAGTGACAGGCGTTAACGGCGGTATGGTTGTTTTGGCAGCCGACGACCCATCAATGCACTCATCACAAAACGAGCAAGACTCACGTACTTACGCTAAGTTCGCTCTCATCCCATTGCTCGAGCCATCAAACCAACAAGAAGCTTACGACATGGCACGCTATGCTTTCGACCTCTCAGAAAAGATCGGAACACCAGTCATGTTACGCGTAACTACTCGTTTGGCTCACTCACGCGCTGGCGTTGTATGTACAGAAAAACGCGCACAAAATGAAGTAGCTCTTCCATCAAACTTACGTCAATTCGTTTTACTTCCAGCTATCGCTAGAAGACAATACAAACAATTGCTCGAAAAACAAGCTGTTATGGAACAAGACAGCAACGAAAGCGGCTTCAATAAATATTTCGAAGGAACAGACAAGAAATTAGGTATCATCACTTGCGGTTTAGCTTACAACTATTTGAAAGAAAACTACAACAACGAAACTATTCCTTATCCAGTTCTTAAGATTAGCCAATATCCACTTCCAATCGCTATGATTCAAAAGATTTATGACGAATGCGACGAAATCTTAGTCATGGAAGAAGGCTATCCAATCGTTGAAGAATTATTAAAAGGTCTCTTGGCAACAGGCAAGCCAATCCACGGTCGTTTAGACGGCACATTGCCACGCGACGGCGAACTCAATCCTAACATCGCTGCTAAAGCTGTTGGCAGACCATTCGAAGTAGGCGCTCCTATTCCAGAATTAGTACAGGCTCGTCCTCCAAAATTGTGCGACGGATGTCCTCACTGGGATTCTTTCAGAGCTCTCAACGAAGCTATGTCAGGATATGAAAAAGGCAGAGTATTCGGCGACATCGGCTGCTACACACTCAGCGCTACTCCTCCACTCAATTCTATCAACAGTACAGTCGACATGGGCGCAAGTATCACAATGGCTATCGGAGCTTCAGAAGCAGGCCTCTTCCCAGCTGTTGCTTGTATCGGCGACTCAACATTCACACACTCAGGTATGACAGGCTTACTCGACGCTGTTAACAACAATAACAACATCGTCGTTATGATCCTCGACAACTCAACAACAGGTATGACAGGCGGTCAGAAGTCTTCAGCAGAAGGTCGTCTCGAAAGCATCTGTAAAGGTTTAGGCGTTGACCCAGATCACGTTAGAGTTATCAAACCTCTTCCAAACCAACACGAAATCAATGTTCAAGTCATTAAAGAAGAGTTGGCATACGAAGGCGTATCTGTCATCATCCCACGTCGTGAATGTATCCAGACATTAAGTAGAAAGATGCGTGCAAAAAAAGCATAATTAACATTTAAAAAAGATAATCATGAAAAAAGATATTATATTAGCTGGTGTTGGCGGTCAAGGTATCCTCAGTATCGCTTCTTGTATAGGCATCGCTGCTGTAGAGAAAAACATGTATCTCAAACAAGCTGAAGTTCACGGCATGAGCCAAAGAGGCGGCGACGTTCAGTCACACCTCCGCATCTCTGACAACGAAATCGCTTCCGACTTGATTCCAGAAGGCAAAGCAGACCTCATCATCTCAGTCGAACCAATGGAAGCTCTCCGTTACTTACCAATGCTCGCTAAAGACGGCGTCATTATCACAGCAAAAGCTCCTTTCATCAACATCGACAACTATCCAGAAGTTGAAGCTGTTTACACAGAATTAAAGAAGCACAACGCTATCATCATCGACGCTGACGAATTAGCAAAAGAATGTGGCAACGTACGCGCTGCTAACATGGTAATCTTCGGCGCTGCTGTTCCTTTCCTCGGCTTCGAAATGGAAACAATAGAAAACAGTATCCGCGAACAATTCGGCAGAAAAGGCGAAGAAGTTGTTAACCTCAACCTCAAAGCCGTTGAAGCTGGCTACCAACAAGCATTAAATAAATAATGTGAAAAATTATTAAGACAAGAGATGGAGAAATCTGTCTCTTGTCTTTTATTAATTCATAATGCATAATGCATAATGCATAATTAAATGTAGAGAAGCAAATCTCTAAAAAATATTCAAGATGAAATTCCGTAAAATAATCGCTCATTGCTCACAGTTCACAGTTCACAGCTTATTGTTAATTATTTTAAGCTTATTCTTATTTTCCTGCGGCAACAACGACAATTCTGAAAAGAAAGAAAGCAAGAAACATAAGGAACCTGAATTTCTTTACGGAATTTGCATTGACAACTACGATGTTCATATTGACACAATTAGAAAGAATCAATTTCTTTCAAACATAATGTTAAAGCATAATGTCGATTACAACACCATCACTCATATAGAGAAAAACCATAGAAAGACATTCGACATCAGAAAGATAAAACCAGGACAGAAGCACACCTTTTTAATAAGTCGTGACAGCATCGCACAACCAGTCTTCTGGATTTATGAAATCAACAAAATAGACTACGCTGTCTTCAGTCTCACCGACTCGCTCAACGCTTGGATAGGACATAAGGAAGTGACAACGAAGATAGAAACCATCGAAGGCACAATCGAGTCTTCATTATGGAACGCCATTGCAGCTACAGGCGGCGACCAAAACATAACTATGGAATTATCAGACATATATCAATGGACCGTTGACTTTTTCGGCATACAGCCTGGCGACGCTTTTAAAGTGGTATATGAAAACAGATATATAAAAGACGAATGCATCGGCATGGGCAAAATCCTCGCCACATATCTTAACAACGCAGGCGAAGAGCATTACGCTTATTACTTCGAGCAAAACGGCAAAGGCGAATACTTCGACAAAGAAGGTGCTAACCTCCGCAAGGCTTTCTTGAAAGCACCTTTGAACTATCGCCGCATCAGCTCAACATTCAGCAACGCAAGAAAACATCCAGTCACAAAAGTAGTCCGCCCACATCATGGCGTCGACTATGCCGCACCGACAGGAACGCCAGTCGTGACAATAGCCGACGGCACCGTCATCGAAAAAGGCTGGGACAAAAAAGGCGGCGGCAACTACATAAAAATTAAACATAATAGTACATACACAACTACTTACATGCACCTCAACGGCTTTGCAAAAGGCATACAAAAAGGAAGTAAAGTCAAACAAGGACAGCTCATCGGTTATGTTGGAAGCACCGGCATGTCGACCGGCCCACATTTAGATTTCAGATTAAACAAGAATGGAAAATACATCAATCCATTGACATTCGAGTCACCATCAGCAGACCCAATCAGCGATGCAAATAAAGTAGCGTTTGAGGAAGTGATGAGCAAGTATGAGATTTGATTGTTCCACGGAGTTTTTATTATGGTTAATAAAAAAATAGCACAGCAAGTTGCAGTGTTATTTTTTTTGCATTTATTTACAATTAATGAATTAAATCTCTATTTCCTGTAATTCTGGATGTAAATCCAAATACATATTGCGTAAAGGAAGACTTAACACGAAGCATACATCATTCATTGAAATGGAATAATCTTTCTCAACACCATCGACAATAAGCTTACGAGGAGAACTGTTGTATACCCAGTTTTTCATCCCAATAAACATATCATTATCAATGAGACTAACAATAACCTCAAGAGCTGATTCTTCAACGTCAAGTGCAGTCTTCGGAGTTCTATTGTCAATACCTTGGATGAGTACATCTTTATTTTTATCTAAAAACACCTCACCTTTAATATCTGCATATAATTTTTCTCCTGCCTCATTAAGTTCCCTTGGACTATGTTTTCTAGAGAAAACATTCTCAACATCAGTATCCTTCACTGTAAGATAAGTTCGTATAGCAACAAGTTCTTGCTTAATCTCATTAATATCATACCTTAAACGAGGTAATTCTTTTACCGCCTCTTCGGTTTCTACAATACGATGATATAAATCGTCATGTTTTGAACAAGGTAATTCTTTTACCGCCTCCTCGGTTTCTACAATGCGATGATATAAATCGTCGTGTTTTGAACAAGGTAATTCTTTTACCGCCTCCTCGGTTTCTACAATGCGATGATATAAATCGTCGTGTTTTTCACATGGCAATTCCTTTATTGTATCTTCAACTTTTACAAAACGATGATACCATATGGACAAAAGCCATACTACAACTGCTGTAATAATTATTACAACAACAAACAAAGCTAAAATAGGCCACCTCTCCATCAAATAATCCAATACTGCATCCATAATCATTTCTCCTTCTTCTATTATAATCTAACAACCTTACAAAATTATATCTTATTTTGAATATCAGTATTTGTTTTTCAGAAAAAGTTTTAAACAAAATCAAGAAAATCAAAAAACAAGAGATTTTTTAAGATTTTGTGTTAATTTATTTTTTGAGATGTTAATAAATAGTTTAAAAATTAAGGTTTAAGGATTTCTCCCTAAACCTTAACATTATAAAATTTCTCTTTGTCTTTAAAACTTTGAGGCTTCAACTTGTTGTCTTGTTGTCTTGTAGACTTGTAGTCTTTCACTCAAACATCGCTTTTATCGCGACTAAGTTCTTGCCTTGTTCAACGGCAGCCTTCACTGCGTCGTGTCCTTTCAAAACATAGAACTTGCCATCTCTCTTAACGACTTCGATGTCAGATGCCTTGACATTGTTTTCAGTGTCGTTTTCTGTAATGTCGAGGTTCTTTGGCGAGAGCAAAATTCTGTCGTATGCTTCGCCTTTTTCAAATGCTTTGAAATTGCTTAAAACAGCCTCATTGACTTCGTCTTTTGTAGCGTGACTTGTGTCAATAATGAAATCGTAGTTTTTGAAATTATTGATGTCAATATTATAGAATGTCTTGTATCTCAACACTTCACTTTGTCTTCTCTCGATGATTTCTTTCTTGGCTGTAGTCATATCTGAATATGATTCGCTAACGCGTCCTGTGTCATTGAAGATACGTTCTGTTGCTGTATCTACATCGACATACATATAGATTTTGAATGACTTAGGCACGAAATACCAAGCTAGACGCGAATCGAAGATGATATTTTCTTCTTTTGCGCCCATCTCCTTGATAGTATCATCGACCATATTGTCGTATTTAGGATTACTTTCAATAAATTGATTAAATTCCTTAGCCGTCATTCCGTGTTGCTCAGCCAATCTTCTGAAAATCAATCCTGCAGACTCTATTCTGTAATCAATATTGCTTATCAAATGATTAGCCACCGTACTTTTTCCACTGCCGAGATCTCCGGCTATTGTAATATTTATCATCTTTATTTTTGTTTTGTTTTTTATTCTTCCACTTTTGTAATGTCAGTAATTTCTTCCATAATCTTTTTGTTAATAGTGACAAATACCTTCAAAGGAGCCATCACTAATACCATCATAAGTTCGATAAAATAAATCGCCCATATATGATTTTCTGCAGTAACAAATTGATATATAAGAAGTATCACTGTAAAAATCATAAATAAAAATTTACCATAACGACGTCTTCTGAATAACAGCACAAGACTTATGACCAACATTCCGACTATAGACCAAAGTATGGCCGACATCAACATTGTCTGAAATAATGTCTCTCCCGAATATGCTGGGTCATAGACATTTCTGTAATAAACTCCGAAGACCGTAAGAAGAATGAAATATATCAGATAATATGTAAAAGCAAAAGTTCCGACAAGCTTCACGCCCAATGTCAGTTTCCTATGCTTGACAAAAATATCTGTTATATCTTGTTTCTTCTCACTCATTATTGCATAACTTTTTTATAATGTGAGAAATACATTATTACAAACAATGCTGTCCAGAAAACAGGACCGAATGTTATTTTTGCAAATAATGCCACAACTATAAGCATGATTATCTGTGAAATAGTATATACATGGAAACCTTTTTTCTGTAATTTCCACATCATCAAAACACCTACAAAAGATGCTATAAATAATACCATTTCCGTAAAATAATATCCTCTTCCGATAGAAGATAATGCAGATACAGATTCTGTAACCATCGACCAACTATCTCCCATTTCTTCAGCTATATCTTCATATATGCCTTCGCCAGAAGCCATCATTGACAAAATTTCTTGAAACACATCGTAAAAAACGAAATAGAAAAAATTGACAATAATATTAATGACTGCATTGATAAATGATAGGATACATAAAACCGTTAACATTTCCGGTCTTTTTGCTGGACCTTCCTGTTCTTCTATATTGTAATCTTCTTGATATTCCATATTATTAAAAGTTTATAGTTTAAAGTTCATAGTTAATAGTCTATTTTAGTTAAACTATCTATAAACCATCAACTATGAACTATCAACTTTATTAAATATTAACTTCGTATTGTTGTAAGAAGTTCACTGACTTAGCAATTTCTGTGTACATAACTTTGTCAGTCTTAACAAATTCAACGTGTTTGCGATATTCTGCAACGAATGCTTCGATTGCTTCTGATGATTTCAAAGGTCTTCTGAAGTCTAAAGCTTGTGCTGCATTGAACAACTCGATAGCGAGAACTCTTTCTAAATTGTCAGCTACGCGTAATGCTTTTGTTGCTGCGTTAGCACCCATACTTACATGGTCTTCTTGACCTTGTGATGATTCAATGCTGTCGACTGATGCTGGAGAGCAGAGTTGTTTGCTTTGGCTTACGATTGAAGCTGCTGCGTATTGAGGAATCATAAAACCTGAGTTGAGACCTGGTTCTGCTACCAAGAATGAAGGAAGTTCGCGTTTGCCACCGATGAGTTGGTAAACTCTTCTTTCACTGATGTTACCGAGTTCTGCCATTGCTATTGCCAAGAAATCTAATGTGATAGCGAGAGGCTGACCATGGAAGTTACCTGCTGAGATGACTAAATCTTCGTCTGGGAAAATTGTTGGGTTGTCAGTAACAGCATTGATTTCATTCATGAAAACTGAAGCTACATATTTGATAGCGTCTTTTGATGCGCCGTGTACTTGTGGGATGCAACGGAATGAATAAGGGTCTTGTACATGTTTCTTTTCGCGTGCAATCAATTCGCTGCCTTTTAACAAGTTACGGAATCTCTCAGCTGTCTTGATTTGACCTTCATGATGACGGATTTGGTGTACTTGATCGAAGAATGGTTCAATACGGCCGTCGAAAGCGTCTAATGAAACAGCACCGATGAGGTCGGCGAGATATGAGAGACGGAAAGCCTTGAGCAATACATAAGTACCGTATGAACTCATAAATTGTGTTCCATTGAGGAGTGCCAAACCTTCTTTTGATTGAAGTGTGATAGCTTCCCAACCGAATTCTTTCATAACTACTTCAGCAGGAACGATTTCGCCTTTGTAATGTACTTCGCCTAAACCGAGTAAAGGTAACATCAAGTTTGCCAATGGAGCCAAGTCGCCTGATGCGCCGAGAGAACCTTGATTGTAAACTACAGGAAGAACATCATTGTTGAAGAAGTCGATGAGACGTTGAACTGTAATGACTTGAACGCCAGAGTTACCGTATGACAAGCTTTGAACCTTTAATAAAATCATGATGCGGATGATTTCTTTTGGAACGAATTCGCCAGTACCGCAAGCGTGTGACATCACGAGGTTCTTTTGAAGTGTGCTGAGGTCTTCTTTAGAGATGCTGTGGTTGCACAATGAACCGAAACCTGTTGTGATACCATAGATTGGAGTTGTCTGTGTCTCCATTTTCTTGTCTAAGTAGTCGCGGCATTTTTGGATGCGATTCTTAGCGTCTTCTGACAAAGCGAGTTTATAACCTTTTGTGATAATCTCATTAACTCTTTCAAATGTTAATGTTTCTGCTGAAATATAATGTGTGTTCATATGTAAAATTTTATTTGATTATTTCGATTAAATTTTCTGCTGCTATTTTTTCTTGTCTTCCTTCTTTCATGAATTTGACGGTGAATGTCTTGTTATTCATCTCGTCTTCGCCAGCCATAACAACGACTGGAATTCCGCGTTGGTCGGCGTATTTCATTTGTTTCTGAAGTTTTGCTGCGTCAGGATAAATCTCTGCATTGACGCCGTTTCTTCTTAGTTGTTGAAGATATGGCAAGCAATAACGTTCTTCTTTTGGACCGAAGTTAAGGAAGATGACTTCTGTGATGTCGCCGTTCTTTTCTGGGAAGAGGTTCAGTTCTGTGAGAACGTCGTATATTCTGTCGGCGCCGAAGCTGATGCCGACGCCAGAGACGCCTTGGAGTCCGAAGATACCGGTGAGGTTGTCGTAGCGACCGCCGCCTGAGATGCTGCCCATCGCCACGTCTTTTGCCTTGACTTCGAATATAGCGCCTGTGTAGTAATTCAAGCCACGAGCAAGAGTGAGGTCGAGTTCATATTCGATACCGACGTTCATATCGTCGATGTAGTCGAATAATGTCTCGAGTTCTTCGATGCCCTTCTCTCCCACTTCGATGCCGCTCATCAATGATTTAAGCTGAGCGAATTTCTCGCGAGCGTCGCCTTTCATGAAGAGTATTGGCTGTAATTTTTCTATTGCTGTTGCATCGAGACCTTTTTGTGCGAGTTCTGCGTTGACAGCGTCGATGCCAATTTTATCGAGTTTGTCGATAGCGACGGTGATGTCGACGAGAGCATCTGGTTTGCCAATATATTCTGCGATGCCAGCGAGGACTTTTCTATTGTTTATCTTTAATACTACGTTAATTTTCAATGCGTTGAAAACTTCATCAACAATTTGTACGAGTTCAGCTTCGTTGAGTATTGAGTTGCTGCCAACGATGTCGACGTCGCATTGATAGAATTCACGGTAACGACCTTTCTGAGGGCGGTCGGCGCGCCAAACAGGCTGAATCTGATAGCGACGGAACGGAAACGCGATTTGGTCGCGATATTGAACCACGAAACGAGCGAAAGGCACGGTGAGGTCATAACGGAGACCTTTTTCGCAAATCTTGCCTGCTATTTTCTCTGCTTGGAGAGGCTCGCCATTCTGTTGCACGCCCGACATGAAGTCGCCAGAATTAAGAATTCTAAATAAAAGTTTGTCGCCTTCTTCTCCGTATTTGCCGAGAAGAGTTGAGAGATTCTCCATAGACGGAGTCTCAATTGGTTGAAAACCAAAACGTTTAAAAACGCCTTTTATAGTATCGAAAATATAATTACGACGAACCATGACATCTGGCAAGAAGTCACGGGTTCCTTTCGGTATTGAAGGTTTCTGAGCCATTTGTTAATTTTTATTAAAACGTACAAAGATAATAAAAAAAGACTACAAGTCAACAAGTCTACAAGACTACAAGTTTTTTTAGTTAGGAGTTAGGAATTAGGTGTTAGGAGTTGTAGAGACGTCACTCCTGTGGTGTCTCAACGGGCTTCTGGAATTGACGGGTTTCTGGATTTCTGGATTTTTTCTGGTTTTAATCGCCGCCAATGCGTTAGGGATTGGAGCGGCATCCTTTTGGAGCGCAGCGGAAAAAGATATAGCGGAAAGCCCGACGGCGATAGCCGGAACGCCCTAATTCAATTCATAATTCATAATGCATAATTCATAATTGAAAATTAGCGGTCAGTGTCAGAGTTCAGAGTTCAAAGTCTTCTGTCTGTTGCGAGAAACAAAAAGGACGCTGACAATTATCAACGTCCTTTTTTCATTTATAGAATTCTCGATGTTTTAATGTTCTATTTCATTTGCCTTTTTCACTAAGACTGGGCGTACAGAACAACCATAATAGCGATAAGCAGAATAATCTGCTGACACATAGCCTTTATAGCTTTCACCATCTTGGCTTATCTCAAAATGAAGTAATTCTGCACCTGCATTCCAACCAGAGCAAGGTGTTGAACTCAAATAATGTCCATATTCATTAATCCTATAAAGACCTCCTTCTGGAATTGGATTTGGTTCTCCAGTTACTTCATCATAATATTGTTCTCCGTCACAATAACCAGCTGCAGGCAAGAAGATGTGATTTCCATTAATTGTTGATGTAAACATATACCCCAAAACAAATCCATTTGGAGTATCTTCCGTTACAGGAGTTGGCATTTTTACAATTTCCATTCGACAATAACTATACAATTCATTTTGTTCTGCATCTGTTGGCATTCTCCATTCATCGCCCCATATTGCAGTTGCCACATCATAATAAGGATCACCAGCTACATCTTTAGAGATATCATTTGTCGTACATTCGGCAAAAGTATAACTATCTTTTTCAGCAATTTCTCCCCATGAATAATAATTACCAAATTGATACAATGTATCAGCGCCCACATTACGAGTAGCCCACAAAGTACCTGAAGGCAAGCCTAAGTCAACATAGTGATGTAGTTCCACGTCACCGCTTGATACTTCAGACCATGACAAAGAGCCTATTGTCACACCATCAGTAGCTGTTTGATAATACAAATTGTTTGCTTTTATGTCGCCATAGATAAGGCATTCGTAGACTTTACTACCAGAGTTATATCTTATCTCAGCATTTTCTTTATCATTTGGGAACAATACAACATACGATTTTTTATCATCATCATCTCCAAGACCAGCGACGATAGAGATTTTAGCATTTTCATCTTCTACAACTTTGAGTTCATATCTATCGCCATTGTATTCTAAGCTATAATCTGTACCTATTATAGCATCGCCATATAATTCGGTAACATTTGTCAAGTCCAACAATGCTATAGCAATCTGGTTTTTCAAAGCACCTACAAGGTTCAACACAACATTACCATTTTCACCAGCTGTAATTGTTGGAGTCACTTTTGTTTTAGCTATATGACAATCGCCCAAGTCTCCAAGATATCCGCTTTGTTGAGCGATGCTACCAGACAAGCTTTTATAATCACCTGACAATGTATAATACGCATTACCTTTATCTCGTGAATCTCCCAAATACCAAACATCGTATTCTTCACCAGACTTGATGAGGCCTTCTGCCACTTCACCTTCAAACTTCAAGACAGCAGGAGTACCATTAGCATGAGCCTGTAATTCCACTAACTGTGGAGTATCACCATGTATTGCCAAATAAACATATTCAGTTCCTTGACTCCAATTAACTTTACCATTTACCAATAAATTAGTAAAATCAGAACGACTACCATTGTTAAGAGGTATAACGCAACTTACTTTTACTTTTCTTGTTTCATCATCGCCTCCGTCTGGAGTTGGTTTGCATTGTGTAAAGCACAAAGCCATCAATGCCATTAAAATTGCAAAAAGTTTTTTCATTATTTATCTTCCTTTCTTCTTTTTGTAATCAAATATAACGCACTTGTCGCCGCCATTAAGAACATGCCGTTTCCTACAGGAGCTGTGTTCTCTATGACATTAAAGTCTTCAAAAAACAAGCCCTCTTGTGACCCGATGTCAGAGAAATCTGCGAAGCTCAAACCGCTAGAGCCGTATTCTCTTCCCTCTTCGAAGAGAGGAGTGTAAAAAAAAGCATCCCTTTGAGCCTTTAATTCCAACGCGAAACACATTGTAAAAATAGATACGAAAGTTAATGAGATTATCTTTCTTTTCATTTTTATATCATTATCCTTTTAATTATTACAAAGAAAATACAAAGCATAGCAACACACTTTGTTAAAAATTTCATTTAAGACTTTATCTATGACGAGAGAAATATTCAAAGGAAACGAAGCAATTAATACTATATGTTTCAAATAGTTATCCAACAACATATCTCTTTCCAAACTTTCTCTAGCATTCAAAATAAAACTTAATATCCTTGTTCATTACGAGGGTGCAAAAATAATACTTTTTGGGGATTTAAAATAAGAAAAAAAACTACAGGCCTCCAACGCTCAACTTCCAACTCAAAAATGCACTTTCTTCGCCAGAACAACAATCTTCTTCTCTCCTTTCATCGTAGTTCCGAAGATATAAAATTCGCTGCCATCTTGCAGGCCTAAGTTCTTTTTTAATTCTTCAGCGGATAATGGGAAATTACGGACTGCGATGTTGGCTTTTGGCTGTGAGCCGTGAGCTATGAGCTGTGAGCTTAAACTCGTTGTCTCCCAAAGGTTTTTCTTCGCCTTCTTATCGAAAGGAACGACATTAATGACTTCAAATATTCTTCCTGGGAAATCTGGAACCAACTCATCGGAAGTATATAAATGACTGTTTCTATGCAGTTTATCTAAATTATATTTTTGCGACAAAAGCTTGAAGCATCCGGCTTTCATAAACGCAACGCCAGGTTCGTAAAGATATTTCCCGACTTTATCAGCTAAAGTCCATTCTGCACTTTGTTCTTCATCTTCAGTGAAAGAAAAATTCCAGTTTTCGCGTAAATCCGTTGCTATGAGCTGTGAGCCGTGAGCCATGGGCAAAGTCTGTTGACTCAAAAGAACAAGTATTTCCTTGCATTCGTTTTTCACAGCGACGATATGGATTTCCTTAATGTTTTTTAACTCTTTCTTGACGATATCAATATCGAGCATAGGAGAAAGTTTCACCATGATAGTCTTCGCTTTCTCGAATAGAACATCTTGTAGTTCAGCCACATCAGGCGAACAGTCGTGGAGCGAGACCATTTTGCGACCATATTCATCACGACGCGCGGGGTCGAGATAGATGCAGTCGACTTCACCGCATATCGTCAGGAAATGCTCAGCGTTGTCGTTGACGACTTCAATATTTTTATTAAGAATCTGGAAATTATGTCGTGCAATATCACATAATTCTTCTTGCATCTCGACATAATACGTCTTATCAAAATTATCCGAAAGAAAAGCCGTGTCAACGCCCATTCCGCCAGTGAGGTCTACTAAGATTCTTTTTTCATCCACTAAATTGCACGAATCGGCACTAATCTTTCGTGAGGTTTCGTGAAGTTTCGTGGATATTTCTTCGTCCACTAAATCGCACGAATCGGAACTAATCTTTCGTGAGGTTTCGTGAAGTTTCGTGGATATTTCTTCGTCCACTAAATCGCACGAATCGGAACTAATCTTTCGTGAAGTTTCGTGAAGTTTCGTGGATAGTTCTTCGTCCACTAAATTGCACGAATCGGCACTAATCTTTCGTGAGGTTTCGTGAGGTTTCGTGGATAGTTGGGTTTTATATTTTGCGGTGAGTTCTGAAGAACATTGTTCTAACGATAGTTTCTTAGGGAAGATAAGTTCGTCGTTCTCCGCCCACGATGGCAATTTCTTTTTAAGAATTTGTTGCGCCTGAATCTGCTTGATAACAAACTGTTTGTCAATTTCTTCTGGGAATTTCGACAAGGCTAATTTGTTGACATCATCATTCAGATGCTTTTTTATAAAATCCTTGACATTGTCGTTAATGCATAATTCATAATTCATAATGCACAATTTTGAACTTTGAACTCTGAACTTTAAACTTTAAACCTTAAACCACTCTTCCATCTTGCAAAAACAAACATAGCTGCTACTGTTGCTACGCCTCCTATCACATAAGATATTGTATCGTTAAGTCTGAATCCTTCCGGAGCGATGCAGATATATGTTGTCACCACGCATGTCATGAATAGTGCAGGCAATAATGTCACGAAGTAATTTTTCTTTTCAAGGACGAGATAAACCGTTATTGCCCAGAGCGTGAACACTGACAATGTCTGGTTGCACCATGAGAAATAACGCCATATGATTGTAAATCCGTTGGCATTTAAAATACTGAAAATGAGCAATCCTAATGAAGCCACAAACAATGGAACACAAAGTAAAAGTCGTTTTGAGATGCTTTTTTGTTCCATATGAAGCATGTCGGCGAGTATGAGTCGTGCCGAACGCATGGCTGTGTCGCCAGAAGTGATAGGTGCAGCGATGACGCCGAGCACTGCTAGAATTCCGCCTAAAACACCGAGCCAGTCCTTACAGATGAAGTCGACGACTTGAGCCGCCGTGAAGTCGGTTCCATGTTCTTGGAAGAATGCTGTTGCGGCCGCTGCCCATATCAAAGCGACGATGCCTTCCACGACCATCGCTCCATAAAAGACAGGCTTTCCGTGTCTTTCATTTTTAAGACAACGAGCCATAAGAGGCGACTGCGTGGCATGGAATCCGCTGATGGCGCCACAAGCTATCGAGATGAACATCATTGGGAATATTGGCCCAGCTTCATATTTAGTTCCGAATCCGTTCCACATCTCTGGCAGTGCAGGCTGCTTGATGAAAAGAACGACAAGAATTCCTATCGCCATGAACATCAAGGCTCCGCCGAATAAAGGATATACATTTCCAATGACTTTATCAATAGGCAATATCGTTGCGATGAGATAATAAGCGAATATCACCACGACCCAGAAATAAACATTGAGATTCGTTGGCGTCATGCCTGCGATGAGTTGCGCTGGCTGAAGAACGAAGACAGCGACGACGAGTACCATCAATAACAATGTGAATATTATCATCACTTTCTCTGTTCTCTTTCCGAGATATTTTCCAACTATCTGAGGGAGACTAGCGCCGTCGTTACGCAGCGACACCATTCCTGAGAGATAATCATGGACGGCGCCTGCGAATATAGTTCCGAACACAATCCACAAATACGACGACGTTCCGAACTTCGCGCCCATGATAGCTCCAAAGATAGGACCGAGTCCCGCAATGTTGAGAAATTGTATCATGAAGATTTTCCATGTCGGCATCACGATATAATCGACACCGTCGTTTTTCGTCACTGCTGGAGTGGCGCGCTTCTCGTCAACGCCGAACATACGGCTGATATATCTTCCGTAGATGAAATATCCTAAAACGAGAATTACTATTGCTATTGAGAATGTTACCATTTTTTTATGTTTAAAAGCAATGAGCCATGGGCATCGAGCATTGAGCAATTGCTCACAACTCACAGCTCACGGCTCATCGCTAATTATGCATTATGAATTATGCATTATGAATTATGCATTATGAATTAAATTAACTTTGTTGTCCGAATTCCATCAGATATGCTTTGATGAATTCATCAATCTTACCGTCCATCACGCCTTGTACGTTGCTTGACTGGAAGTTAGTCCTGTGGTCTTTCACGCGGCGGTCGTCGAAGACGTAGCTTCTGATTTGTGAACCCCATTCGATTTTTTTCTTACCAGCCTCAATCTTGTTTTTCTCTTCCATACGATGTTGAAGTTCTTTATCATAGAGTTGAGATTTCAAGAGACGCATAGCGTTTTCTCTGTTCTTAGGTTGGTCGCGGCTCTCGGTATTTTCGATGAGGATTTCTTCTTCTTCGCCAGTGTATGGGTCTTTATATTGATAACGGAGACGCACGCCTGACTCGACTTTGTTAACGTTCTGTCCGCCTGCTCCACCGCTACGGAATGTATCCCAAGAGATTTTTGAAGGGTCGATGACGACTTCGATAGAATCGTCGACGAGTGGTGTCACAAAGACTGAGCTGAATGATGTCATACGCTTGCCTTGTGCGTTGTAAGGAGATACGCGGACGAGACGATGCACGCCGTTTTCACCTTTGAGATAACCGTAAGCGTAGTCGCCATCGATTTCCATTGTGACAGTCTTGATACCAGCTTCGTCACCGTCGATCAAGTTGCTTATTCTTACCTTATAACCATGAGATTCTGCGTAGCGGAGATACATACGCATGAGCATCTGTGCCCAGTCTTGCGACTCTGTACCGCCAGCACCCGAGTTAATCTTAAGCACGCAGCTCATCTGGTCTGCTTCTTCGTGAAGCATGTTTCTGAACTCGAGTTCTTCAACGAGACGCACTGTCTCTTCATATTGTTTATCAACTTCTTCCTCTTCTGCTTCGCCTTCTTTAGCGAAATCGAACAACACGCCAAGGTCTTCATTAGCTTTCACGATGTCGTCATAAGCTGTCACCCAACTCTTGACGTCGCGCATCTTACGCATGATAATCTTGCCATTTTTAGGGTCGTCCCAGAAACCATCGGCATTGGTTTGTTCGTCTAATTCTTTAATCTGCATCAACTTACCGTCGATGTCAAAGATACCTCCTCAAGGATTCAATCCTCTTACTTAACTCTTTGCAGTTTTCTATTGTTACCATTAATATTGAGATTAAAAATTATTGATTTGCAAAGATAAGAAAATTGGCTAAAGGCTAAAGGCAAATGACAAAAGTTTTTTTTATAAAAAAAAGAGCTCATCATATGTTTAAAATCAATCTTATTCAGAAACTGGGCGAATACAAAATCTAAAACTAGGGGCTGCACCTCCTATCTTAATATAATCGTAAGAATCTGCAAACATCAAACACCTTACGTATTCATCATCCTGTGGAGTTGATGTCCAATAACAACTAAGACCCATTATTCCCTCATTAACAGGGAGGAAAATACTAGCACCATTAACACCTGCAAATTTATATCCCTTAATTCCATTTTCAAACACCAAACTACATTCACATTCATCTATCAATTCTTTAAATTCCGATTCAGAAGGCATTCTCCATGACGCACCCCAGTTAGACGTCGCTGCGTCATACTGAATATTACCTGAAATATCTTCCATCTCACTATAATATTCCCCATTTTCAGTTATGGATCCCCATCTATAAGCGACACCTCTTTCTTCGCAAGAATTCGCACCAAGATTACATGTAGCCCACTTCAATCCGCTTGACAAACCTAAGTCGACATAGGCATGTCCATTGATTTCTCCATCAGAATATCCAAAATCCTTCCTTGTCGTAAAGCATATTTCTTCGCCATAACTTGTACCAACAACATTAGTAGCACATGCCCTGACATAATATGTTGTATTAGGAGAAAGATCATAAATAATGCAGCTACCATAATAACCCTCCTTGTAATTATCATTTATAGTTGGATTTTGAGATGTTCCCCAACACACACCACTTGATTCAAGATATTCACAACTTCCTATTGAAACGATTTCATATAAACAGTGTACTGTAGTTTCTGTAACATCTTCAACAGATTTTGTCATTACTGTCGGTTTTTCTGGTTCTGGATCAGGTTTACACGACACTAAAACGCAAACAATCGCAACTAAAAACAAAGATAGCTTTTTCATAGTTTTTAATTTTAAAGGTTAATACAACACATAAATAATAAATAAATAAAATAAAAAATTGAAAAACAATCAAAAAAAAGAGCTGCCAAATCATAGCAGCTCTCTAATCCTTTAGACCTTTGTCCTTAGCCTTTAGTCTATATAAATATGTATTTCAAAATAAACAATATTGCAAGAATATACATTGCCGGTGTGAGTTTCTTAAACTTACCGCAGAATAGATTTACCACAACGTAAGAAATCATTCCGATCATAATACCTGCTGAGATTGAATAAGCGAGAGGCATCATAACAAGTGTGATGAAACTTGGTATCGCTTCTGTAGCGTCATCGAAGTCGATGTTTCTGACAGGTTCCATCATAAGCATACCGACGAGAATAAGAACCGGAGCAGTTGCCGCCGCTGGAACCGAGAGGAACAATGGTGAGAAGAATAATGCTATTGCAAAACAACATGCTATAGAAAACGCTGTGAGACCAGTGCGACCGCCTTGTGCCACGCCTGCTGCACTTTCGACATATGTCGTTGTTGTTGAAGTGCCAAGAAACGCGCCCGCTGTAGTGGCGATAGCATCAGCCATGAAAGCTTGTTTCAGATTAGGAATACGTCCATTTTCATCGACCATATTAGCCTTTGTGCTGACACCGATAAGCGTTCCGATAGTGTCGAACATATCAATAAAAAGGAAGGTAAACACCACGACAAGCATATCAAGAGTAAAGATGTTATTCCATTCAAACTTACAGAAAATAGGTTCTATCGATTCTGGCGTTGACACTACGCCTTTAAACTCTGTGATTCCCATTGGGATGCCGATGACTGTTGTTGCAAGGATTCCGATGAGCATCGCTCCTTTTACATTAAGGGCGTAAAGAACGCCAGTGATTACGAGGCCTATCATCGCGAGCAATGCCGTGCCGGAAGTGATATCACCGAGAGCCACAATAGTAGCGTCATCTTTAACGATGATGCCGGCGTTCTGCATTCCGATAAAAGCAATAAAAAGTCCGATGCCGCCGCCCACTGCATAACGCAGGTTCTTTGGGATAGCATTGACAATAGCTTCACGGATATTAGTCACTGTCAATAAAATAAATATGAGACCTTCGATGAATACCGCCGTCAAGGCGAACTGCCACGAATAGCCCATTCCCATGCAGACCGAGAAAACGAAGAATGCGTTGAGTCCCATTCCTGGAGCAAGGCCGAAAGGCAGTTTCGCAAACAAAGCCATCGCCAAAGTGCCAATCACTGCGGCGAGTGCTGTGGTCGTAAACACCGCACCTGCAGGCATACCTTCAAGAAGACAAAACATCGAAGGATTCACTGCAAGAATATACGACATTGTGAGAAAAGTCGTTATACCAGCAACGATCTCAGTACGAACATTGTGCTTCTTTGAATTGAAACCGAATAATTTATTTAACATGATACAAAGTTTTAGTTAGTAAAATCTTGGCGAATTTATAGATTATTTCTTTAATGCACAATTTTTTTTATGCCTCGAGCTACGAGCTTTGAGAAATGAGCTCATTGCTCGTTGCTCACTGCTCATTGCCATTAACTATTTCCATCACCATCGAAAGCGAATATCCTTTTCCGACGGCATATCGTATCAGTTTCGCCTTGCGCTTGTAAGGGTCATCTTCGTTTATCTTTTTATTTTTCAAAAGATTGACAAGTTCTTCTTTATAAGAATCTTGGTCTATTTCAGAAAGAACTTCATCAATAATTTCTTTGTCGATTCCTTTTGTTATCAAAGAAAGCTTGATTTTATTGACGCCCCATTTTTTCAGATTCAGTTTTCCTTTCACGAAAGAACGACAATAACGCTCATCGTTGATAAATCCTTCATCTTGAAGAAAATCGATGATGAAATCTCTGTCATTGTCATCAAGTTCAAAAGTATCTAGTTTTGTAAAAATCTCTTTCTTGCAACGGTCTTGATAGTCGCAATAATGAATCATTTTTTTCAGAGCAATGTCGCGTTCCATAAATTAAAGTCTATAATGTCTTTCAAAACTCCTCACACAATTTCAATCCTTCTTCTATCGCATTATTGACTTTTTTAGCCTTCTGTTCTTCAGTGCTATAATCCATGTTTTGCGCAGAAATGACGTGCAACTCTCCAAGTCCCCAGAGTTTGCTCAACGCTTTGATGTAAGGCGTCGCTTGTTCCAAATCGTCTCCCGTACTGATATTCATTCCTCTCGTCGTGATATAAAGCACCTTTTCTGCTTTGCATAATCCGTAACATTCTTTATCTGTACTTGCGAAAGTCACGTTGAAGAGCGACATATTTTCAAAAAAGACTTTCAATGCACTTGGAAAGCTCATATCCCAAAATGGAGACGCAATCACAAGTCTGTCAGCAGCAGCGAGTTTCTTCGCCATCGCCACATATTCCTCTGGAACATATCCATTATTCCTTTCGTTTAAAATATCATTTTTCACAACAGGAAAAGAACATTCTGATAATCTGACAGTTTCTATTTCATATTTTTCAGATAATTTGTCAATGATAACATTAGCTATCTTTTTTGTGTTAGAACCTTCTCTCAAGCAAGCATCAACGTAAAACAATTTTTTCATCTCTTCTGATTTTATATGCAAAGATAATGAAATAAAAATTTATTACATACTTATATATTTAAAAAATATGTATATTTACAAATTGAAAATGATATGTGTTTTCAAACAGTTTCATTTAATTTTACATTTAGATAAATCATTTATTATCATAGCATTATGAAAAAGTTATTAGTAATTTTATGTTGCATTTTAGCATTACAATCATGCAATAAAGGCACAACAGGAATTGAAACCATCAATGGTTTTGATGTCAATTGGACTGGCGATTTGAACAAGAAAGGACAAGACGCCGTAAGAGATATGATTTCCAATATGGTAAAAGTCGAAGCTGGCACTTTCTATATGGGCGCACAAAAGGATTCCGTCATATATAACAACTACGACGAAAACGCCACAAACTTGGAATCTCCAGTACACGAAGTGACAGTAAGCGAATTTCACATCAACAAATACGAAGTGACACAAAGCCTTTGGGAAGCCATTATGGGCAAACATAACGACAAAAACGACGAATTCGACCAATGGGAAGACAGATTCGGCAAAGGCGACAACTACCCTGCTTACAGAATCTCTTTTAAAGATGTAGAAACTTTCATCGGCAAGTTAAATGAATCTACAGGCTTAAACTTCGCTCTTCCAACAGAAGCTCAGTGGGAATATGCTGCAAGAGGCGGCGCTAACACAAATTACACATTATATGCTGGCGGTGACAACGTCCTCGAATACGCTTGGATTGACCAAAACAGCGACAAATGTTCTGAAATTGGAAAGAAAACACCTAACACATTGGGTCTCTACGACATGAGCGGTAATGTCTGGGAAATGTGCCAAGACTGGTACTATGACTACACAGCAGATGCTGTTGAAAATCCTATCGGCGAAGCTTACACTGGTTATCACGTCTATCGCGGCGGCAGCTGGAACACAAACGCTCAATCAGCAAGAGTAACAGCACGTTCAAAACAAGGTATCCACTACCGCGACTATAACACCGGATTCAGATTAGTCTTAGAATAAGTCTATAAGTCTATGAGTCTATAAGTCTATGAGCAAGAACTTATTGACTTATTGACTTATCGACTTATATAAACTTCATCTAAATAGTTTATCAATCCATAACGCCTTGCCTATTTTACGCAGGGCGTTTTTCACATACTGACGATTCTCTGGTTTGTACCAGAAGAAAAATCTCTGCTGGTCTAATTTCTCTTGCTTTGTCTTCGCAACGAAAATAGGTTTCAAGCTATAAGGGTCATAACCTGAATAATAAATCTCCGTCGCTAAAGTCATCGGTGTCGGCGTAAAATCTTGAACCTGTTCCAATTTATATCCAAGTTCTTTTGTCTTTACAGCAAGTTCCGCCATATCGGTTAAAGTACATGCTGGATGGCTCGATATGAAATAAGGTATCAGTTGTTGGTTGAGACGATATTTCTCATTGACCTTATCGAATTTCTTTTTCAATTTAATGAAGAGATTGAACGACGGCTTACGCATCAATTTCAAAACCTCGTCGCTAGAATGTTCAGGAGCCACTTTCAAACGACCGCTCACATGACGTTTCATCAACTGCTCGAAATATTCATCGTAGCCTAATTTTCCAGAAGGGTCTTCATTTGTCAAAAACAAGTCATAACGAATGCCAGAACCAATAGTCGCCTTTTTCACTTTCGGCAGTTTATCCACTTCCTTATAAAGTTCAATCAGCGGATGATGATTCGTGTCTAAGTTCTTACAAACGTTAGGCTGTATGCAAGTCGGACGAATACATTTCTCACAAAGACTTTCATCTTTTCCCTTCATGCGATACATATTCGCTGACGGACCGCCGAGGTCGGAGATATAACCTTTGAAGTCTTCCATTTCCGTGACCTGCTTCACTTCCTTCATGATAGAAGCCTTGCTACGTGATGCCACAAATTTTCCTTGATGCGCCGAAATAGTACAGAAGGCACAACCACCGAAACAGCCGCGATGAATGTTAACAGAATGACGAATCATCTCGTAAGCCGGAATCACGCCGCGTTTCGCATACTTAGGATGCGGCAGACGAGTGTAAGGCAAATCGAAAGAAGCGTCGATTTGAGCCTCCGTCATCGTCGGATAAGGAGGATTAATATATAAGGTGTAATCGCCAACATCTTGAAGCAGACGATTGGCCTTTTTCTTATTAGATTCTATCTCAACGTTTTTGAAGTTAGAAGCATACGCTTTCTTATCTTTAAGACATTCCTCATGAGAGACGAGACGCAAGTCGTTCCATTCCGACTCGATAAATTGTGAATTTTTATTAAGGAAAAATGTCTGAGGAATATTCGTTATCTCATTTATCTTCCTACCTTCATCTAAAGCCTTGGCTATTTCCACGATAGCGAGTTCTCCCATACCATAGACGCCGAGGTCAGCTTTTGAGTCGAGCATGATAGTGGGTTTCAGCTCGTCAGCCCAGTAGTCGTAATGCGTCACTCTTCGCAAGGAAGCTTCGATGCCGCCGATGATGACTGGAACATCTGGATATAATTTTTTCAGTATGTTGGAATATGTTATCGTCGCATAGTCAGGACGGAAGCCTGCTTCGCCGCCTGGGGTGTAGGCGTCGTTTGAGCGCAGGCGCTTGTTAGCAGTGTAATGGTTCACCATCGAATCCATGGCGCCGGCGGAGATGCCGAAGAAAAGACGCGGCCTGCCGAATTTCTTGAAGTCGCGGAGGTCGTCGCGCCAGTTAGGCTGCGGAATCAGTGCCACCTTGTAGCCGTGATGTTCAAGGACGCGGCCTATCACAGCAGCGCCGAAAGCAGGATGGTCAACGTATGCGTCGCCAGTGATAATCACGACATCGACTTCGTCCCATCCGCGTAAGTCGGTCTCTTTCTTTGTTATCGGAAGCCAATCTAATAAGTTCATGCAAAAAATTCTTTTAATGCCTCGCGAGCGTCACGAAGCTTGTCCAACCAAACCTCTCTTGAATTCTGACCGATGATGTCGGTGATATATTTCACTGCGACGAAATTCACGTCCATCAGTTTACACACATGAGCCTGAGCGAAAGCCTCCATATCAATGACATCACCTGTAAAATTACCCACTTCTGTCACGAAGCTGTCGCCAGTGTTGCTGACACCGACTTTCTCGTATCTATCAATGACATCAATTCCAACTTTTTCAGGAAATGAAATATCAGAACATACATGAGGAAGGACGATTTTTTCCAAGTCTCTATCCACAAAACGATGACATACGAAGATATCGCCGACATTATGATTGAGAGTGCCGGCAGTACCGACATTAACGACGAGGTCGTATTTGTCTTCACAAAGAGCCTTCGTCAAGTTAAAAGCCGAGAGCACCTTACCCATTCCCGTCCTAAGGAACGTAATATCAACACCTTGTAATTCAAAAGGAATTATTTCGGAGTCAAAAGCGTATGTCACTAAAATCTTCATAGAAATATTTTTTACAAAGATAATGATTTTGACTAAAGACTAAAGGCTAAAGGCTAAAGTTTTTTTGAACTAAGGCTTTTGGCTATTGGCTTTTGAACTTTTTTTAAAAGACAACAGATTTAATAAGAAGTTGTAGAAACGTGGCTGTCGCGTCCTAAATTAAAAGATTCGTTTTGACATTTCCCAATCCCAAAACGACAAGATGCATCAGAATTCGTTTCTTTCTCATACGACATTCTAGCTCCCTGTAGAGACACGTCAATGCGACATGCTATAAAACGCATTGACACGTCTCAAAAACAACAACACATTCTCAATTTCCATAAGACGTGTCAATGTTTTTTTTTATTTTTTGCAGGATACATTGACGCGTCTCTACAAAAAACACGTCTCAAAAAACAAATATGAATCCTACAAAAAAATGAGACGTGTCAATGTTTATTTATTCTTTTGCAGGATAACAT
>JAFOBJ010000002.1 GCA_017381865.1 Bacteroidales bacterium | reverse complement strand
GTTTCTTTCTGCCTTTAGCACGACGTGCTTTTAAAACTTTACGACCATTGGCTGTTGACATTCTTGATCTGAAGCCGTGTTTGTTTCTGCGTTTTCTGTTTGATGGTTGAAATGTGCGTTTCATTGTCTTATGTATTTTTTCTTCTTAATTTTCCTTTTATTTTGAGTTGCAAAAGTAGTAAAAAAATCTTAAAGAAAAAATATTTTATCAAAAAAAATAATAATATTTATCTTGTTATAAAACAATGAGTTATGTAAATTATTGCTTTCTTTGTTTCTTTATATCAATATTTTGTCAATATTTTTAGCGAAAAAACGATATAAAAAGAGAGACGCATTATGACGCGTCTCTACTTATAGTCTTGTTGACCTGTGGTCTTTTTGTCTTATTTCACTGGAACATTTTTCAATGTCTCTGTAAGGAATTCCCAGAACAATGGCACTGTGTCGATTTTGAGAGCTTCGTCAGGTGAGTGAGGGAATACTAATGTTGGTCCGAATGAAACCATATCCCAGTTAGGATATTTTGAACCTAAGATACCGCATTCCAAACCTGCGTGGATAACCATTGTCTTTGGTGTCTTGCCGTATTTTTCTTCATATACTTTCTTCATTGTGTTGTATATGATAGAGTTGATATTTGGTTTCCATCCTGGATATGAACCTGTTGATTCAGCTCTTGCGCCACAGCTTTCTAATACTTTGCGCATTTCTGCTGCGAGTTCGTCTTTGCTTGCGTCGACCAAACTGCGTTGTAATGAAGCTGTCATGATTTGACCGTCAATCAATTTTACGATAGCTAAGTTTGAAGATGTTTCAACTGTGCCTTCGAAGTCTTTTGACATAGCGATGACGCCGTTAGGATATTTAGCGACTGCTTCAATCAAGTTAGCGATAGTTTGTTTGTCGATGACTTTAGCTGGCATTTCTGCAGGAACTACAGTGATGCTCATTTCTGGTTCAACAGCAGCGAATTGTTCTTTGACAACTGCTTCGAATTCAGCTACGAAAGCTACTAATTCTTCAGCTTTGTTTTCTGGAACTGTCACTGTTACGAATGATTCGCGTGGTATTGCGTTACGCAAGCTGCCACCTTGGATGTCAGCGACTCTTGCATTGAATTTTTCTGTAGCTTTCAATAATAAAGCGTTCATCACTTTGTTAGCGTTAGCACGGCCTAAGATGATGTCCATGCCAGAGTGACCGCCTTTTAATCCTTTGACGATGAATTGGAAAGCCTTTGAGCCAGCAGGAACTTCTTCAAATTTTGGTGTGAAGTAACCGCATGTGTCGATGCCGCCAGCGCAGCCAACATAAAGTTCGCCTTCTGTTTCAGAGTCTGTATTGATGAGAATGTCGCCTTTTAAAACGCCTGGTTCCAAGGCGTTAGCACCTGTCATACCTGTTTCTTCGTCAACTGTGAAGAGAGCTTCGATAGGGCCGTGAACCAATGTGTTGTCTTCTAAAACAGCCATTGCTGCTGCTACGCCAACACCGTTATCTGCGCCTAATGTTGTGCCGTTTGTTCTTACCCAGCCGTCAACGATGCGTGTTTCGATAGGGTCTTTTTCAAAATCGTGAACTTTGTCTGAGTTCTTCTGTGGAACCATGTCGACGTGTGCTTGCAATACAACGCCCATACGATCTTCGTAACCTGGTGTTGCTGGTTTGCGGATGATGACATTGCCGACTTTATCTACTATGGTCTCAAGACCTAATTTTTCGCCAAATTCTTTTAAGAAAGCAACGACTTTCTCTTCTTTTTTTGAAGGACGTGGAATCTGTGTCAATTCGTAGAAGTTGTTCCACAATCCTTTAGGTTCTAAGTTTCTTATGCTCATTTTTAATTTATTTATATTTGACTTTTGCTTTGAGTTGTGAGCTTTGAGCTACGAGTTGTTTTTGCTCATAGCTCAAGGCTCGTTGCTCATAACTAATTAATTTCTTGGTGCATTAACCAAAATATCTTTCAAGAAGTCCCAGAATTTTTGTACTGTTGGGATTTCAATTCTTTCGTCTGGTGAGTGAACTCCGCGGAGGGTAGGACCGAATGAAATCATGTCCATGCCAGCGATTTTATCGCCAACCAAGCCGCATTCCAAACCTGCGTGGATAGCCTTTACTTTAGGTTCTACGCCGAAACGGTTTTTGTAGCATTCTTCAGCGACCTTGCGGATTTCTGAATCTGGATTTGGTGTCCAACCTGGATAACCGTCAGTGTGCAAGACTTCTGCATTAGCGAGGTTGAAGACAGCTTCAACCATATTAGCGACGTCTTCTTTTGAAGATTCAATAGAACTACGTTGTGATGTCTGGATGAAGAAGAATCCTTCTTTTTTCTTAACAGATGCTAAGTTTGTTGATGTCTCTACGAAGTTAGGAATTGTTTGTGACATTGCGATGACGCCGTGAGGACAAGCATAGAGTGCATTCAACAAGTCGAACTGTGTCATTTCGTCGATGACGAGTTCTGGTTGTGTTTCTTCGATGACAGCTTTAACGCTGAGACCTGGTTCTGTCACTTGATATTCTCTGCGGAAGTTTTCTTCCATTACCTTAACGAATTCTTCGAATTCAGCTTGAAATTCTTCAGGAACGAAAGCGACTGCCATAGCCTCACGAGCGATAGCGTTGCGTAAGTTGCCGCCTTGGATGTCGTAGATGCGGAGGTCGAATTCGTTTGCGCCTTGCCATAAGATACGGGTTAACAATTTATTGGCATTAGCGAGGTTCTTGTTGATGTCGTCGCCTGAGTGACCGCCTTTAAGACCGCTTACCATAATTTTATAAGCGACGTTTCTTCTTGGAGCTGGTTCCATTCTGTAGTAAACCTTGATGATGGTATCCATGCCACCGGCGCATCCGATGAAGATTTCGCCTTCGTCTTCAGAGTCGAGGTTCAATAAGATACGGCCGCTGAAGTCTTTTGGGTCGAGTTTTTCTGCGCCTGTGAGACCTGTCTCTTCGTCAACGGTGAAGATACATTCGATAGGACCGTGTTGTACTGTTGGGTCAGCGATGACAGCGAGTGCTGCTGCAACGCCGATGCCGTCGTCAGCACCTAATGTCGTGCCGTTGGCGTGGAGCCATTCGCCTTTGATGACAGCTTCGATAGGGTCGTTTTCAAAGTCGTGGACCTTATCGCTGTTTTTTTCGCATACCATATCGGTATGAGCTTGTAAAATGATAGTCTTGCGGTCTTCGAATCCTGGTGTTGCAGGAGCCTTCATGATGACGTTGCCGCATTCTTCAACAATATATTCTACTTTATGTTCTTTTGCCCAGTTGATGAGATATTCAACCATTTTGCCTTCTTTTTTTGAAGGACGTGGCACTGCCAAAATAGCGTGGAATTCTTTCCATACGCATTCTGGTTTAAGACTTAAAACACATTCGTTCATATCTATTTGATTTTATGTCGATTTATAATTTTAAAAGTTCAATAGTTTTCTTTGGGTCTTCAGATTTGAATACAGCGTTGCCTGCTACGAGTGCGTTGGCACCTGCCGCGAACAACTTAGAGGCGTTCTCTGTGTTGACGCCGCCGTCTACTTCGATGAGCGTATTGTATCCGTTTCTGTCAATCATGTCGCGCAATTTTTCTACCTTTGAATATGTACGTTCAATGAATTTTTGTCCACCGAAACCTGGGTTCACCGACATGAGCAAAACGAGGTCTAAATCGCCCAAAACGTCTTCCAATACTGACACTGGAGTGTGTGGGTTGAGAACCACGCCAGCCTTGATGCCGAGTGACTTTATCTTCTGTATAGAACGATGAACGTGAGTAGATGCTTCATAATGAAATGTTATTATGCTTGCGCCTGCTTCTTTAAATGCTTCGAAATATCTGTCTGGGTCGACAATCATGAGGTGAACATCGAGAGGTTTTGTCGCCATTTTGCTGATAGCTTGAACGACAGGAATGCCATAAGAAATGTTTGGCACGAATACGCCGTCCATAATGTCGAGGTGATACCAATCTGCTTGACTTTCATTAAGCATTTTAATGTCGTCAGCGAGATGTAAGAAATCGGCTGACAATAGGGAAGGGGATATTATCTTTTGCATGACGTTATTTTTTTTACGTTTCTGCAAATATAATAATAATTAGGAGTTAGGAGTTAGGAATTATTTTTTTAAGACTACAAGACAACAAGACCACAAGTTTTTTAAGTTAGGAGTTAGGAGTTTTTTTTTGAACTAAGAACAAAAAAATCCGAGGAAAACCAATTCCCCAGATTTTTAAATAGTTAATAGTTAAT
>JAFOBJ010000021.1 GCA_017381865.1 Bacteroidales bacterium | reverse complement strand
GTTGTATTCAATCTTTCAAAGATACATAATTTAAAGCAATTCACAACATCCAAGACTCTTTCACTTGTAATCCTCAAGTTGTATTCAATCTTTCAAAGATACATAATTTAAAGCAATTCACAACTAGAACACCACATTTTAAATTAGTCTGCTGTTGTATTCAATCTTTCAAAGATACATAATTTAAAGCAATTCACAACCCTTAAATATATGGTAGCGAATAGGTTAAGTTGTATTCAATCTTTCAAAGATACATAATTTAAAGCAATTCACAACCTCGGCCAACAACTTAATTTCAGCTTCTGGTTGTATTCAATCTTTCAAAGATACATAATTTAAAGCAATTCACAACTACCAATATCATTGAAAAAAATTGGAAATAGTTGTATTCAATCTTTCAAAGATACATCAGACAAAAAAAGCCCCAACGGGCTTCCTTTATTTTCCTGCTTTCTTTGCAGCTTTAGCTTGCTTTTTCTTTAACTTCTTCAATTGTTTATCGATAGCTTTTTGATGTATCTTCGGATTGTCGCCAGTGAAATGATATTCGTCGTAGATATATTGGCTTCTGTCTTCGTTGAAAACATATATCAATCTGGCTGTTATAACATTATTGTATTGTGATACATTTTGCCATTCAGGATCAGGCTGTCCATTGACAAGTTCGAAGCTTCTGTTCCTTATCTCTGCTAATGAATATTGGTAACGGACACCGAACTTCAATCTTTCATGTAATCTGAATTTTAAATCAGCTAAAATACACCAGTCAGAAAGTTTGTATCTGTCTTCTCCTTGATAATTCAAATCTACACCAGTAAGCTTGCCATGTTCGTATTCTCTTAACCCAACAAGTCGTCCGTATGAAGCGCCTACGCCAAAAGAATAAATCTGCCTGTCGCTGAAATATATCATCAATGGAATTTCCAGATAATTCATGTGGACGTCATATTCTCCAGTTATGATATTACCATCGCTGAGTGTATCTGCATATATTCTGCCTTGATGTGCGCCTTTGTGGTTAAATACAACCTCAAGTGAAAGATCAATGTCAAAGTAATCTTTTTTGTAAATAGGCACTATAGCACCTAATCCTCCGTGGATGCCAGGATGCTTGTAACCATATGCCTTGTCTCCATCAATCTGAGTGAGATTTAATCCTAAAAAAGCCTCGCCTTTGATAAGCTGCGCCTTGACTTCATTATTGATAGTCAATAAAAAAACGCACATTATTAATATTGTAAAAATCTTCTTCATAACACGATAACGCAAATGATTTTATAATATTATTATGATTTACTTAATATTTTTCATGCTCAGACTTATTCTCTTTCTTTCTGCATCGACTTCAGTTACAACGACTTTTACTTTTTGATTAAGTTTTACGATTTCATTAGGGTCTTTGATAAACTGATTCGACATCTGACTGATATGAACAAGTCCGTCTTGATGTACGCCTAAATCTACGAAACAACCGAATGCTGTGATATTTGTGACAATGCCTGTCAACTGCATTCCAGTCTTTAAGTCGCTGATAGTGCGGATGTCTTTGTTGAATTCAAATACTTCGAAAGTCTTTCTTGGGTCGCGACCTGGTTTCTCAAGCTCGCTGATTATATCGTTTATAGTCTCGATACCGAAGTCGTTTTCTATAAATTCTTTTGGATTTATCTTTGAAATAAGTTCTTTGTTTCCAATGAGTTCTCTTACTTCAACATTGAGGCTCTTCGCCATTTTTTCTACGATATGATAACTCTCAGGATGTACGGCACTTGCGTCTAAAGGCTGTGCTGCATCGTGAATTCTCAAGAATCCTGCACATTGTTCGTATGCTTTTTCACCGAGACGAGGCACTTTTAACAATTGCTTGCGACTTTTGAAACCGCCGTTTTCATTGCGATATTTCACTATGTTGCTCGCAATCTGAGGACCGACGCCACTGACGTATGAGAGTAGTTGCTCGCTTGCGGAATTCAACTCAACACCGACAGCGTTGACGCAACTCTCAACAACATGACCGAGTTCTTCATTCAGAAGCTTCTGATTTACATCATGCTGATATTGACCGACGCCGATTGACTTAGGGTCAATTTTTACTAACTCTGCGAGCGGGTCCATAAGACGACGTCCGATGCTGACCGCGCCTCTCACTGTGATGTCATATTCAGGAAATTCATCACGAGCGACTTTAGAAGCTGAATAAACAGAAGCACCGCTTTCGTTAACCATGACAGCGATTATGTCGCGGTCGAATTGTATTCCTCTGATGAAGTCTTCAGTCTCACGACCTGCAGTGCCGTTGCCTATGGCGATGACTTCAATCTTATATGCGTTTACGAGCGAGCGAATTTTGTTTGTCGCTTGTCTGGTTTCATTTTGTGGTGGGTGAGGGTAGATGGTCTCGTTATGTAATAATGCTCCGTATTCGTTGAGAATTACGACCTTACATCCTGTTCTGAAGCCAGGGTCGAGAGCAAGCACGCGTTTCTGTCCGATAGGTGCTGCCAATAAAAGTTGACGAAGGTTTTCTGCAAAAACCTTAATTGCGACTTCATCGGCTTTTTCTTTGTATAAAGCACGAATTTCGGTTTCTAACGAAGGTTCAAGCAAACGTTTCCAAGCATCGTCGATGGCGTCTTGCACCAAGTCGGTAGAGGAGTTGTCTGCTTTTATGAAGATATTATCTAATGTTTTAAGAGCTTCTTCATCATTGACTTTCAACTTGACTTTAAGAAGTCCTTCAGCCTCGGCACGGAACATCGCCAAAATACGGTGGCTCGGTGCCTCGGCAATAGATTCCTTCCAATCGAAATACTGCAGATATGTCTTGGCTTCTTCTTCCTTGCCCTTAACCAAGGTCGAGGAGATAACTCCTTCTTTATGATATATCTTACGAATCTGATTACGGCCTTTGATGTTTTCTGAAATCCATTCCGCCATGATGTCGCAGGCTCCTTTCAAAGCGTCTTTGGTGTTTTCAACGCCTTTCTCTTTGTCGACATATTTTTGCGCAAGTCCTTCAATATCATCGCTGTTTTGTGACATAATCAGTTTAGCAAGAGGCTCCAATCCTTTCTGACGAGCTATTTCTGCTCTGGTCTTGCGTTTTGGCTTATATGGAAGATAAAGGTCTTCAACATCTTGTAAAGTTGTTGCTTTCAGGATGTTAGCTTCTAATTCTGGAGTGAGTTTTTCTTGCTCTGCAATAGATTTCAGTACAGATTCTTTTCTCTTTTCGAGTTCTTCGAGTTGTTCGAGACGCTTTTGTATGGCGGCAACGACTTCTTCATTCATCGTGTTAGTCATTTCCTTACGATAACGAGCGATGAAAGGAACTGTGCAACATTCACTCAAAAGACGTATTACGTTACTTGCAACTGTTTGTGTTACTGAAAATTCTGTTGATATCTGCTTGATGAAATCCATGTTTTATTAGTTTAAAGTTTAAAGTTTAAAGTTTATAGTTGAGAGTGTAGAGTAGTTGTGAATAGATAGTGTAGTGTATTAAGTGTATAATATTTTAATTATGCATTATGAATTATGCATTATGAATTATTCCAAATTCTCCACGAGGCTTCCGCTTGTTCGTGTAACATTTTTAATCCATTATATGTAGATGCTCCTTTCAATCGGGCGTTCTTCAAAAATAATGTCTCTTCAGGATTATAAATCAAATCGATGAAAATATGGCGCGATTCTATAGTAGAGTAGGGAAGTTCTAAACATTCATTAACATTTGGAAACATTCCCACCGGCGTCGTGTTTATTATAATGGAATAAGGTGAAAATCCCGTGGTGTTAATCTCTTCATAACTGATTCCTAATTTATGTAGACTCCACAGGGGTGACGTCTCTACATTCTTAACTCCTAACTCCTCACTCCTCACTCCTAACTTAAAACCACGACTCACAATCTTATAAGGAATATTCTTTTTATTTAAAACATATTGAACCGCTTTCGATGCACCGCCACTACCCAAAATCAAAGCTCTTTCATCACTTGTAGTCTTGTAGTCTTGTAGTCTTGTAGTCTCTTCCAAAAGCTTCCCAAACCCAATGACATCCGTGTTAAATCCTTTTAACATTCCATTTTCAATCTTAACAGTATTGACGGCTCCGACTTCTTTTGTTGTATCATCAATAAAATCAAGGAATGGAATAATTTCTTCTTTGTAAGGAACAGTTACGTTAAAACCTTTTAAGTTTTTATTTTTTTTTACAAATGATATAATGTTGCTTATATTCTCAATTTCAATGTTTTGATAAGAATAATTAAGGTTTAACTCAGAAAATTTCTTTGTGAAATAATCCTTCGAAAAAGAATGACCTAATGACTTTCCAAGTAAACCGAACATAACTTATAATGTTTAATGTATAATTATGAATTATGCATTATGAATTATGAATTAGTTTTTTTCGCCATTTTCTCAGTCAACACTATCAGAGCTGCGCCGATGAGGATGATTACTAATGCTGTAGCGAATTCCATATTGAATTCTGGTAAGTAATATTCGTAGCCTGTTACTTTTTCTTCGCTGCCGAAATAAGTGATGACATCGTTTTTCCAAGGCCAAATAATTGGCATGCTACCCAAAATGAAACCTGTTAATACAGCGATTGTTATGTCTCGATAGTTCTTGAAAATCCATGATAAAAGATGTGAGAAAGCGAGTAATCCCACAACGCCTCCCAATACTACAGGAAGTAATATTTTAAGGTTTAAGTCGTTGACGGCGTCAATCATAATGAGTTGATAATTACCCATTAAAACCAAAACGAAAGAACCAGATAAACCAGGTAATATCATACTGCAAGTCGCTACAGCACCGCAAATCATTAGGTAAAAAATATTGCTGTTTTCATTTGCTGGTGTTCCGAATGCGATAAATAAAGCGATAGCGGTTCCGATGATGAATGAAAGAACGACTTTCCAATTGAATTTTTCTATTGTTATTCCAACGTAATATATTGAAACTAAAATCATTCCAAAGAAGAATGACCAAAGGTAAATAGGATATTCTGCAAACAAGAACTCGAATAATCTGGCTATTGATAATATTGCTACAACGACGCCGCTGCCCACTGAAGCGAGGAACCATAAGTCGATGTGTTGTGCAAATTCCTTGAATTTGCCTGTGAAGAATAATTTGATAGCTGTTAAGTTACATGATTTTAACGCATTTATCAGACGTTCAAAGATACCTGTGATAAGAGCTATTGTTCCGCCAGATACTCCTGGTATTACGTTAGCAGAACCTATTCCGATTCCTTTAAAGAAATTTGCAATAAATTGATTCATATTGATTTAGTTTGTTTTGCTGTTTTTATATCTGTTTATTAAATTAACAATATCTTCGTTGTTCATAATGAAATTAGGATCGAAATCAATGAATTCATGAACGCCTTCATAATCGATATTCAAAGCTTCTTCTAAGTTTAGCATTCCTAATTCGTAATCTTCATCAACAAAATTTATGAAAGCTAGTCTGTATAACAAAGGTGCTTGTCTTCCAAGTAGTTTCAATCCTTTTTCTATGTATTTAATCGCGTTTTTTACATCGTCCAACAAAATGTAGACTTCCATATATGCGATGTATAAATTGACATCGTAGGGAAAAAGTTCTTCAATTTCCTTTAAATATTTTAACGAAGTCTTGAATTTTTCGGTTTTGTTATGTTCTTCAACTAAAACATAAAGATAATCAGTATTATACGGAGCTAGTGTATGTGCTCTTTTTAAAAATTTTATTGCAGATTGATGATTGTTTTCTTCGCAAAATATAAATCCAAGGCCAGCATAAGCTTCGGCTATGTTTTCATCTAACTCTATGGCTTTGTTGAAGTTGAATATTGCTTCTGACTTGTTTCCAGTTTTTGCCAAAGCTTCGCCATAGAGACAATATAAGATTGGTTTTTTAACATCATTTCTAAATGCTTCTTCAATAATGTCAATACTATCTTGATATTTGTCTAACTCATTGTAAATCGTGGCAATATTGATATATGCGCTTGGAAAATGCTGGTCGATTGCCATTGCGTATTCGTATTGTTCGACCGCTTTTTCGAGAAGATGTATTCTCAGATAGCAGTTGCCCAAAGTCATCCAAGCGGTAATGCTGTAAGGGTTTTTGTCGACTTCGCCTTTGAAAAATTCTATGGCTTCATCTGGTTTGTCGAGGAAAAAGTAGCAGTTTGTGATTTCCGCATATTGTTCAGCGATGTCAGGCGTAGCATTGAGTCCTTTCTTGAAATAAAAAAGCGCGCGTTCAAAGTCACGCAACAACATATATTCCACAGCCATGGAATTGTAAATGTCGTCACAATTCTCATTATCAAGGAGTTTTATCGCTTTTTTATATGCTGACAAAGATTTTTTATGTTCTTCCATCAAAGAATAACAATAGCCTAAACTCAATTGATAATCAGGGTCGTCTGCATTATTGCTCTCATCAAGAAGATAGGGAAGTGCGTTTGAAGCATCTTGAACAGAAAGATATTTCTTTGCCATAATCAATTTGGTGAGAGGATTGGTTTCATGATATGTGTTCGCCAAATCGGCGATGATATTGATTTTTGGTATGTCATTTTTTTGGACGTAATGTTCCAAGATAATATTCAATTCATCGGCGTCAAAAAATAATGGCATGCCGCTTTCGAGTTGATTTTCAAAGCGATTTATCAACTCTTGAATTTCATAATCATCAAGAAAATTATCATCGTTAAAACCCATATCTTTTTTTTGCAAATTTAAGAAAAACTGCCTTATATTTGCAAAAAATATAACGTTATGACATTAATTAAATCTATATCTGGATTCCGTGGAACCATAGGTGGAAAACCTGATAACGGACTCACACCAATCGACATTGTGAAACTCACATCTTCTTTTGTATGTTTAATTCGTCGTTCAGGCGTAAATCGTCCTCGTATCGTTGTCGGTCGTGACGGCCGTCTCTCTGGTACTATGGTCAACCAATTGGTCTGCGGAGCATTGCAAGGCATGGGCACAGATGTCATCGACATCGGTCTTAGCACAACGCCAACTGTTGAAGTCGCTGTTACTGAAATGAAAGCCGACGGCGGAGTAATCCTCACTGCAAGTCATAATCCAAGACAATGGAATGCTCTTAAATTGTTGAATAACAAGGGAGAATTTATTTCAAAAGCTGAAGGTGAATGGCTCCTCGAAAAAGCAGCTGCCGATGATTACGAATTCTCAAACATAGACGAAATCGGTACTTATTCTATTGAAAATGACTGGATTGAACGCCATGTTGATATGGTTTGCAATCTCCCTCTCGTAAATAAAGATTTAATTGCAAAAGCTAATCTCAAAGTCGTTGTCGATGCCGTTAACTCAACAGGTGGAATCGCTATTCCAATGTTACTCAGAAAATTAGGCGTTACAGATATCGTTGAATTGAATTGTGAAGTGACAGGTAATTTCGCTCATAATCCAGAACCTCTTGCTGTTAATTTGGTCGATACTTGCGCTAAGGTTAAGGAAGTCGGCGCTGATTTCGGTATCGTTGTCGACCCAGACGTCGACCGTCTCGCTTTCATCGATGAAAACGGCGAAATGTATGGCGAAGAGTACACTTTGGTTACAGTAGCTTCTTACATTTTACAAAACAAAAAAGGCAATACAGTTTCAAATCTTTCTTCAACACGCGCATTGCGTGACGTGACACAACAATTTGGTGCTGAATATTTTGCGGCAGCTGTTGGTGAAGTTAACGTGGTTGAAAAAATGAAAGAAGTGAATGCAGTTATCGGCGGCGAAGGAAACGGCGGCATCATTTATCCAGAATTGCATTATGGCCGCGACGCTTTGGTCGGTGTCGGACTTTTCCTCACATATCTCTGTGAATCACAATGCACTTGTTCAGAATTGAAGTCAAAATTCCCATTATATTATATGTCGAAAAACAAGATCGAACTCGATCCTTCAACAAATGTTGATGAAATTTTGGCAAAGATAGCTGATAAGTTTAAAAACGAACAAGTTACAACAATCGATGGCGTGAAGATTGACTTCGCTGAAGGTTGGGTTCATTTGCGTAAATCAAATACAGAACCAATCATTAGAGTTTATTCAGAAGGCAAGACTGAAGCTGAAGCTGAACGACTTGCACAGATGATGCTTGATGAAGCAGTGAAAAACTGAAAATTTAAAACTGAAAACTGAAAACTTATGTCGCCTAACAGAAATAAGAAAAAAAGTCGCCGCAGGTATAAATATCATGCGGTGACTTTTAAATTGACATCAGGTCAATACAAATCTCTTAAAAATTATTGCAAGGCAAGACGAACTACGCCAGTCAAACTGATAAAGAAAAGCATAGAACGTTTCATATCTCATTATGAATATGAAGTTCCAGCTGAATTATATCTTACAGAAAATCAACTCGATCTCTTTGAAGAAATTGAGAATGAGCAATGTGAAATTGACAATGAAAAATTGACAATTGAAAATGAGCAATTGACAATGAATTTTGAACGTTGAACCTTAAACTTTAAACTTTAAACTATTTATTATACGGAATACGATTCGCTATAGACCTTCCCAGGGTCACTTCGTCGGCGTATTCGAGTGCGTCGCCAACAGAAATTCCTTTTGCAATTGTACTTATAGTTCCGTTAAAATCTTTTAACACTCTTGACAGATAATAATTAGTTGTGTCGCCTTCTATTGTTGCAGGCAATGCTAAGATAATTTCTTTAATATCATCCTTGATGGTTCTTTCCAGAAGTTCGTTGATTCTTAAATCGTTTGGTGATATTCCTTCGATTGGATTTATGATGCCTCCAAGAACGTGATATAATCCGTTGAAAGAGCAGGTTCGTTCAATTGCTAGCACGTCGCGCATATCGGCGACAACACAAAGCAGAGATTCATCGCGTTTAGGATTGGAGCAAATTGAGCATAAAGGCTCATCGCTGATGTTATAGCAGCGTTTGCATAAAACTATATTATTTCTCATGTCACTCAACGACTTACATAATTGGTCGGTCTTGAGTTTTTCTTCTCCTAAAAGATGTAATGCAAGTCGCAATGCCGTCTTTTTTCCGATGCCTGGTAACTTAGATAATTCGTCAACTGCCTTTTCCAATAATATAGATGAATATTCTGCCATAAATCGTACAACTTTTTCTGCAAAGATACGTTAAATCTAAAAACTTTTTAACTTTGCAAAAAAACAAATCATGAAAAAATTAACAAAGATATTCGCACTTTTTTTAACACTTTTAACACTGTTATTTTCAGAAAACATTTACGCTCAAAATAATTATAACAAAACTGATAAACAAGGACGTCGCCAAGGTAAATGGATTGAATATCATAGTAATGGACAAATACGTTATAAAGGTCAGTTTAAAAATAATGAGCCAGTAGGAGAATTTTTGTATTATTCTGAAAATGGAAATTTGTTTGCTAAAAATAAGAATTTAAAGAATAATGTTACCGAAAGTGAAATCTATTCGCCTGAAGGTAAAGTAGTTGCAAAAGGTAAATATATCAACAAGAAAAAACAAGACAGATGGGAATATTATAGCGAAGAAGATGGTTCTCTTATTCTTGTTGAAAATTATAACAATGGAAATTTAGTTGGTAAGTCGGAGGCATATTTGGCAGGAACACAATTAGTTATAGAAGAGACGGAATACGTCAATGGTATGAAACATGGATTTTATTCAAGATTTTATGACAATGGCGTTCCTATGATTGAGGCTTATTATCATAACGATAAATTAAGCGGCAATTATATTCATTATTATCAGAATGGTATCGTGAAAGAAGAAGGTCTCTTCAAAGACGGAGCCAAAGTGGGAGAGTGGAAATATTATGATATTTCAGGTAATTTAATATCAACGGATAATTACATGGAATCACCAATCGATGGTTATATGGAAATTATTGAAGATGAATGATTTGTTTTAATTCGCTCAAACTATCTACAATAATTTTTCCTTTTGTTTCCAGACGTTGTTTTGAAACGTGACCGCCGCTGAATAATATGCAATCGAAGCCGCATTGTTCCGCAACCTCTGCGTCGTGTAAGGTGTCGCCAACCATAAGACATTCAGACGGATTCAAATTCAGTTTTTCGACAACTTGTTTTCCTAAAGACACTTTTTCTCTGGCATAGTTGTCGCTTATACCAAAAATATGTTCAAAGAAATGTGATATTCCAGCATTGTTTATCATCAGCTTTAAATTATCATCTTTCATTGCTGATAATACAATCTGTCGATAGCCGTTTTCTTTAAAAAAATTAAGAGTGTCAACGACATCTTGGAATAAGTTTAACTTAGGTGCTCCTGCTGCGTACAATTTAACATATTGTTTTGCAGGTATTTCGAAAGGTTCTTTTTCAAAGTCGAAGCCAGCTTTGACATAATAATCCACTACTGGGAAACCAAAAATATCTCTATATCGTTCGGCGGTTAATTCAGGAATATTTCTTTCTTTTAGCAAAACATTTACAGACTCCAATGACAAGTCGAGGTCGTTTAATAAAGTTCCGTTCCAATCCCAAATGATAGTCTTTACCATAATGCCAAGTTCAATGGCTTTAGTTCAAAAGCCTTAGTTATCTACAATGTTTTGTGTAATCTTCCATATTTGGTCTGCCTTTGGCTTCTGCAATTTTGAAGTAGTAGCAAGCCATGTCGTAATCGCTTATGCTTCTGTAATATAAGCCAATGTTGAAGTAAGCTTGAAGATAATCAGGATTCAGTTCAAGGGTTTTGTTATAATCTTCCAAAGCAGATTCTCTTTGAAATATGTTGTATTTTGCGCAACCGCGATAGAAGTAAGCTTCGTAGTTTTCAGCATCATATTTTATTGCTTTGTCAAAATGTTCTATTGCTTCTTCAAATTGGGAACAATAGAGATAATCCATACCTTTGTCGTAAAAGTTTCTTGATTTCTCAGGATTGTTGCCGCAACTAGCTAAAAATAATAACGATGCAAATGCTATTGTCTTAAATATTCTTTTCATACAAATTAATTTTCTACAAAGATAATAAAAAGTTGTTTAAAAATATAACAAGTATGCACTGAATTTGCCTTGGGAATCCAACATTATTGCGGGCATTGGTATCTTAATAATATTTAACACTTTTAAAGTTGTTTTTAAGAATTTGTTTTTTACAGGAATTCTTGTCAAATCAATGTCGGGTGAAAGTAAGAATTGTCGTGTACGAGTGAATTCCGGTATTGCTTGACCGTTGTAACTGCTTGTATTATAGACGGCTCCAGACATTCCGTCGCCGCTATAGCCAAAGGCGATATTTATCCAAGAAGGAAATTTTGAATCTTTGTTAAGCAATAAAGATTTGATATTGAAGGATAACCAAAATGTCTGTCCGTTATAATCTTTTAACATTTTTTCTGGAAGATTAGAACCCAAAAGGTCAGGGCGATATTGAGGAAACTGAGTGTTATGATAAGAGTATTTCAAGGATATTCTCTGTTCGTGCCACAGAGCTTGTTGTCCCATAAACAAAGCGGTTCCAAATGCATTAGCGGCCATGTCACCCCAAGAGAAACCCCATCCAGAAGAAAGTCCGTCGAAAAATTCTACGGTGGTTAGGAATACAAATCCGATAGGGGCGCCATATAGTGTTGATTTTTTTTCATTGCATCCAGCAAGTCGTAAAGCTTCATAACCAAGAGAACCAATGTAGTAAGCAGAAGTTGCGTGTCCGCCTTTATCCATTTGCAGCCAATTGCTGTTGTCATTGTGTAAATGGAATTTTCCTTGGTTGTAGTCGGCATACCATAAATAATATAAGCCAGTCATTGTTCCTGCATAAAGAGCCGCTTCAGTACCTATAACAATTCCAATATTTTTCTTGACATCTTTTAAAGAATCATTTTCTTGAGAGAAAGCTGTCAATGAAAAAGCAAACAACAATAGTAAAACTGTGAGCTTTGATTTATGAGATTTGAGCTTATAATTATGCATTATGAATTAAGAATTATGAATTGACAAATATTATCTCCAAATTTTCTTCTTATTTAACGCTTTCCTATATTTTTCTGCATTGATATTATGTTCTCTCATAGTTTTTGCGAATGCATGGTAGCCAGAAAGGTCATCTTTTGCGCAGAAGTAGAAATACTTATGATTTTCAGCATTTAAGACGGCATCGATTGCGGCGATAGAAGGAATGCAGATTGGTCCTGGAGGAAGTCCTATGTGTTTGTAAGTATTATATGGAGAATCGATTTCTTTGTGAACATCGAGCACTCTTTTAATTTCAAATTCGCCGAGTGCGAAAATCAAAGTTGGGTCAGCTTGAAGCAGCCAGTTTTTCTTTAATCTATTGATATAAACGCCGGCAATGCGAGGCATTTCTGATACTTTGGCGGTTTCTTTGTCGACGATAGATGCCAAGATGCTGACTTTGATAGGAGTGAGGTTTTGTTTCTGGGCTTTTGCCAAACGGTCGTTGTTCCAGAAACGATTATATTCATTAATCATTTTTTCTATGAATTCTTCAGCTTCGATATTCCAATATAACTCGTAAGTGTTTGGTATGAATAAAGCGGCGACATTTTCTTTGTCGAAGCCCATTTCTTTGAGAGTTGTGCTTTCGTTTACAGCATTTATAATTGACAAAGAATCAACTTCGAGTTGTTCGTCGATACGAGCTGCGAGTTGTTCTATGGTTCTTATATTATTAAAGGTGAATTTCACTGGAGTTTGGCTTCCTGAGCGAAGCATATTTAACAAATGGCGATTGCTCATGCCGTCTTTGATGACATAATGTCCTGATTTTATGTATTTTGGATAATCCAGTTTTTTGGCAACCCACTCGAAAGATTTTCTGTTGATGATAATGCTGTCGGAATAAAGTTTGTTTTTTATTGTTTCAAAATCATCATTAGAATAAATGTATAAAGAATAATTTCCTTTTGTTGATATGTTAGGTGTGATTATGGAATTATACATTTTTACGAAAATGAAAACGAACAATATCAATAAGATGCTGAATATACCGAATGATATACGTTTTATTTTTTTCATTTTATCAATGTGTTCTTTGTGATATGATTTTAAAGTTTTCATCAAAAGTTTTTGTTAATGTATTGAAGTTCTATTTCGTCTATGAATCCGTTTGGAGTTCTTATCCATTCTTTGCGAAGACCGCACTGAACGAATCCTATTTTTGTAAATAAGTTAATGCTGTCGGTGTTAAGTACGTCGATAAGACAATAAATTTGTTTAAGCATCAGAGTGTTGAAGCAATAGTCGAGGAGAAGTTGCAGAGCTTCTTGTGCGTAACCTTGTTTTCTGAATTCTTTTTGCAATAGAATTCCTACGCCAGCTCTCATGTGTATTGGGTCGAAATCGTATAAGTCGATGCAGCCGATGTTTTTGTTATCGTTTTTTCTTTCGATGATGAAACGTATTTGTCTTATGGAAAACAAGTCGCTGTTATTCAACAAGAATTCTTCGATTTGATATAAGGAATATGGCATATAAGTTTCGCTGACGCGCCATATTTCTTGGTCGTTTTCCCATTTATATATCAATGAAGCATCTTTGGGTTCGGCGGCTCTTATTATTATATTTTCGTCTTGTGCGAACATGGATTTCAGTTTTGAGGTGCAAAGATAAATATTCCGTCAAAAACATGTGTTGCTGGGCCAGATAAAATTACATTTTTGAATTGATTATTTTCTCTGTCGAAGCGAACGTTCAATTTTGCGATTTGAGTATATATGTCGATATCGTTTCCTCCGAACCAAAGAGAAGCTGCTATTGCAGAGGCAGTTACACCAGTGCCACAGGCGAGGGTTTCATTTTCAACGCCTCGTTCATAAGTCCTGATATGAATATTTCCATTGTCGTTTAATAAGAAATCTACGTTAACGCCATCGTCAGATATATTTTTATCATAACGAATTTTAGCACCTTCAGTATTGACATCTAAATCTGACAAATTGTTAATTTTTTTAACATAATGTGGTGAACCTGTGTTAATTAAAAGGCTATTTTCGTCACATTTATAAGACAAAATGTCGCACATTGACAATTCCACATGAAATTCGTTAAAAGATTTTTGCAAAATACTGACATTGTGAATGCCATCGATGGCTTCGTATGTCGCATTTTCTTTCACGATGCCTTGTTGATAGGCGAAAGCTGCTATACAACGGCCTCCATTTCCACAAAAAGTACTTTCTCTGCCATCACAATTGTAATATTTCATCTTAAAATCATAATTTTCAGAAGGTAATAAAATTATCAAGCCGTCAGCTCCGATACCGATGCGTCGGTCACACATATTATATATTAATTCTTCGTTTAATAATATTTCGCTTTCTATTGCGTTTATCATGATGAAATCATTGCCTGCACCATGATATTTGCTGAATTTAATACTTTGATTTATAAGATTATTCATAAAAATATTCTGTTTAAAAACATTATTGTTTTGGCAGGAATTTTGATATTGTAAAAATAGTACTTTTTTTAAAATAAACCATATCGAAAAAGAATCTTTACTCTTAAAAAGAATCAGGATGATGTCTCCTGAGGAAAATTAAAACAATGAATGACATCATTTTTTATTAACCAACTAATTTTAAAATATGAAGAGTAAAACAAATGTATTATTCGTGATTTTAAGTGCTATGTTTATAGCATTATGTGTTCTGACTATTAATCTTTATATGTCGCAACGCGAGATGAGACAATCTATTGCAAGTATGGAAGTACAAGCATGTTCGGTTGATGATAAAACAACGCCAATAGTTAGGGCTAATTATATGGCTTATGGCGATGGAAATGGTTTCGTTGATGCTGCGGAAAAGACAGTAAACACTGTAGTTCATATCAAGACAGAAGTGGTTTCAAAAGGTAGTAGTTATTATGATTTCTTCGGTTCCTTGATAGAACAGTTGTATGGAGGACAGATGCAAATGCCTAATAATGTTTCTGTTGCGTATGGATCTGGTGTCGTTATTTCTCCGGATGGCTATATTGTGACAAATAATCACGTTGTAGAGGGCGCAAGTAAAATCGAAGTGACTTTCAACGACAAACATAAGAAAAGTGCTACAATCATAGGTAATGATCCTAGTACAGATTTAGCTTTGATAAAAGTTGATGCTAAAGATTTGGAATATCTTACTTTTGCTGATTCTGATGAGGTGAAGGTAGGAGAGTGGGTGTTAGCTGTTGGAAATCCGTTTAATTTGACATCAACGGTTACAGCCGGTATTGTCAGTGCAAAGGCACGCAATATAAATATCTTAGGAGATGGAAGTACGATAGAATCGTTTATTCAGACAGATGCAGCAATAAATCCAGGCAATAGCGGTGGCGCATTGGTTGATGTTGATGGAAATCTTATAGGAATAAATGCGGCGATAGCTTCTCGTACAGGTAGTTATGAAGGATATTCTTTTGCTATTCCTTCGAATATCGTTAAGAAAGTCGTTGAGGATTTCTTGCAATATGGATCGTTGCAAAGAGCATATCTTGGCGTAAGCATTGTTGAGATTACAGAGGAACTTGCAGAGTCAAAAGGCATTGAAGAAATGTCGGGAGTTTATATTATGGAGGTAAACGAAAGAGGTGGAGCAAAAGATGCTGGTATTAAGGAAGATGATATTTTGTTGAGTGTTAATAATATATCTGTTAATTCAAACTCTCAATTGGTTGGAGTGGTAAGTCAATATCGTCCAGGCGACAAGGTTAAAGTGAAGATACTGCGAAATGGTAATATTTTAGTAAAAGAAGTAACGCTGAAGAATTTGGAAGGTACAGAAGAATTGCATAAGGATAGTGATAGTTTCTATAACGAAGTGTTGGGAATAAAAGCCCAAGCTTTGTCTGCATCGTTGAAGAGCGAGCTTGGAATAAACCACGGATTGAAGGTTGTTGAGGTGAAAGATGGTGTTTTTAAACAAAAAGGAATCACAAACGATTTCGTAATACTGTCGGTTAATTATCAAAAAGTAAGCTCTGAAAATGACCTTAGAAAAGCATTGAATAACGATAGAAACGGTAAAATCAGAATAGAAGGAACTAATTCCACAGGAACATACAACATCATTTTTGAATTTTATCAATAAAAAAATGTCCACGAAAAGACACGAATAAACACGAAATATTAGTGAAGTTTAGTGGATATAAAAAATCGTGGATGAAAGAAAAACTATAAAACAATCTAGGAACAACTTTGTTAGACTAAAGTATGAGACAGTTAAAAATTTCGAAATCAATAACGAATCGTGAATTAGGTTCGTTGGATAAATATCTTGCGGATATAGCAAGAGAAGACATGGTGACTCCAGAAGAGGAAGTTATACTTGCTCAGAGAATAAAAGCAGGAGATGAAATAGCTCTTGAAAGACTTGTTAGGGCAAATCTTAGATTCGTTGTTTCTGTGGCGAAACAATATCAAAATCAAGGTCTTAGTCTGCCTGATTTGATTAATGAAGGTAACGTCGGACTTATCAAGGCTGCTCAAAGATTTGATGAAACAAAAGGATTCAAATTCATTTCGTATGCCGTTTGGTGGATTCGACAATCTATATTACAAGCTGTGGCTGAACAATCGCGGATGGTACGACTTCCGTTAAATCAAGTAGGTGCCTTGTCGAAGATAAAAAAGACATCAACACGATTGGAACAATTGTATCACAGACAACCAACAGTCAAGGAAATCGCAGAGGAATTGGATTTGCCTGAACATAAAGTCGTGGCAGCAATGCGTATGAATGCTAAAGAAATCTCTATGGACGCTCCAATAAGCGACGATGATGACATGTCGTTGCTTGATACCTTGATTCCAGAAGGGTTCGCATCTACCGATGAAAATATTATACGCAAATTCGATAGTACGGAAATAAGGCGTTCCATGTCTATATTGAGTGACAAAGAACGAGAGATAATAAATCTCTATTTTGGCATAGATGTATCGCACAACTATACTCTGGAAGAAATAGCATATAGACTAGATTTGACAAGAGAAAGAGTTAGACAGATTAAGGATAAAGCACTCAAGAAACTGAAACAACATCCTAATAGAAGTCTATTAAAAATGTATCTTGAACAATGAAAAAAAATCCTGCTATGAGGGCAGGATTTTTCAGTTAGGAGTTAGGAGTGGAGTATAATGTTTTGAAAAAATAAAAATTAAATCTCTTTTTTTTGTCAATAAAGTTTAGTATTTTTGCAACCCGTAGTGTGACGTATTGTTTACGTCCGACAAATATGTTGTTTTTATAAAAAACCCTTTTTTCAATGAAAAAGACTAAATACATTTTTGTGACAGGAGGCGTTACTTCTTCCTTAGGTAAAGGTATTATTTCTTCATCTTTAGCAAAATTATTGCAAGGAAGAGGATTTTCAGTGACAATTCAAAAACTTGATCCATATATCAATATAGATCCAGGTACATTGAATCCATACGAACACGGCGAATGTTTCGTGACAGAAGACGGTGCTGAAACAGACCTCGACTTAGGTCACTATGAACGTTTCTCAAATACAGCGACATCAAAGGCAAACAACGTTACAACAGGTCGCATCTATCAAAGTGTTATCAACAAAGAAAGAAAAGGCGAGTATCTTGGTTCAACAGTGCAAGTTGTTCCTCATATCACAGATGAAATCAAGAGATGTGTTAAGCTTCTCGGTCATACTGGAAAATATGATTTCGTCATCACAGAAATCGGCGGTACAGTAGGCGACATCGAATCATTGCCATTCGTAGAAGCTATCCGTCAAATGCGTTGGGAAATGGGACAGGATTCAGTTGTTATCCACCTTACTTTAGTTCCTTATCTCTCGGCAGCACAAGAACTTAAAACCAAACCAACTCAACATTCAGTAAAATCATTGCAAGAACAAGGTGTTCAACCAGACATTATCGTTTGTCGTTGTGAAAAACATCTCACTCAATCAATCAAGTCAAAGATTGCTTTGTTCTGTAATGTTGAAAAAACATCAGTCATCGAATGTATCGACGCCGACTCTATCTACGACGTTCCTGTATTGATGATGGAAGAAGGCCTTGATAGAGAAGTGTTAAGAAAGACAAATACAGAAATTCCAGAAAAAATTGACATTGAAAACTGGAAGAAATTCTTGGAACGTCTTCACAATCCAAAACACGATATCACTGTTGCTTTAGTTGGTAAATATGTAGAATTAAAAGACGCATACAAATCAATCCGTGAGGCTTTGATTCATGGTGGTGTTGCAAATGATACAAAAGTTCATATCAAGAGTATTCATAGTGAAGAAATTACAAGAGAAAATGCAAAGGATATTTTAGCTGGCGTAGATGGTATCTTGGTAGCTCCTGGCTTTGGTAGCAGAGGTATCGAAGGCAAAATAAACGCTGTTGAATATGCTCGCGTAAATAAGATTCCTTTCATGGGTATCTGTCTCGGCATGCAATGCGCTGTAGTAGAATTCGCAAGAAACGTCCTCGGCTACGAAGACGCTCACTCACGCGAAATGAGCCCAGATACAAAACATCCAGTCATCGACATTATGGCTGAACAAAAGAATATTACCAATATGGGCGGAACAATGCGTCTTGGCGCTTATCCTTGTAAAGTAGACGAAAACTCAAATCTTTACAGAGCATACGGCGAAACACTTATCTCAGAACGTCACCGCCATCGTTATGAATTCAATAATGAATATATTGAAGAATTCAAGAAACACGGCATGAAGATAACAGGTGTCAACCCAGATACAAACTTGGTTGAAGTAGTCGAGATAGAAGACCATCCATGGTATGTAGCTTCACAATATCACCCAGAATACAAGAGCACAGTGGCAAAACCACATCCTATGTTCGTCGGCTTCGTAAAAGCAATGCTCGAATATAGCGGAAAATAATCAATAAAACATAAAATTTTATCATCGAAAAATAGGTGTAAAAATAATGTAAAATACTCTTTTATATTATTTTTGCACCTTTAAAAATTAAATGAATTTATATGGATAAAAATTCTCTTATTGGTATCGTCCTCATTTTAGGAATCTTAATCGGTTGGTCTGTATGGATGACACCATCTAAAGAAGAACTAGCACAACAACGTCACATTCAAGACTCTATCAACAGAGTTAACAAAGAACGCTTCGTTAGAGATTCTATAGCAATGGCTGAAGCAAATGCTATCATGACAGAAAAAAACAACAGCATTGTTGAAGACGAGTCTTACACAGCACGTTACAATCAATTCGGTTCATTCGCAAACGCATCTGTAGGCGAAAATAAAACATTGACTCTCGAAAACGAATTGCTTAAAGTAGACCTTTCGTCAAGAGGCGCTTATGTGAAGACAGTCGAACTTAAAGATTACAAGACTTACGACTCACTTCCTTTGATAGGTTTTGACGAAGAAACCTCAAAATTTAACCTCGAATTTATCGCCGACGGTAAAGGCATCAACTCATACGATCTTTATTTCGAGCCTTATATCAACGGCTTTCCATACGAAGGAAATGAAACATTAACACTCGATGGAAGAGATTCTTTAGTTGTTTCTCTCCGCGCTTACGTTAATGATGCTGAAGGAAACAAGAGCCTCGACAAATATCTTGAATATCGTTACACAATGTACAAAGACCAATATATGCTTGGTTTTGACATTGTTACAAATAACCTCAAAGGCATCATTCCTGCAAACACACGTTTCATGACAATAGATTGGGCCGTCGATGTTCTTAAACAAGAAAAAGCTAGCGACCGCATCAATTTCGAGACTATTTATTATATGTATACAAATAACGACGTGGAAGCTCTTTCTAAGACAGAAGTCGCTAATGAAGAAAAAGAATTGAGTTCAGGCGTGAAATGGATTTCTTTCAAACAAAAATTCTTCAGCTACGCTCTTATCTCAAAAGATAGTTTCGACGATGCATTTGTTGAATTACATACTAAATCAAGACCATCAAACAAACGTTACCAAAAATCTATGAGCGCCGTTATCGACGTTCCTTTTGAAGGCTTGAACGAAGACAATAAGATTGAAATGTCATATTATTTCGGACCTAATAATTTCAAAGTCTTGAAACAATATGACTTGAATCTCGAAGACCAAATTCCACTCGGCGGTAAACTCGTTTCTTGGATCAATAAACTCATAGTTATCAATGTTTTCAATTGGTTAGGACAATATGGCTGGAACTATGGCGTAGTTATTTTGATATTGACACTCATCATCAAAATATGTTTGATGCCAATCGCTTTCAAATCATATATGTCATCAGCTAAGATGCGTGTTTTGAAACCAGAAATCGATGAGATTAACGCTAAATATCCAAAACAAGAAGACGCCATGAAGAAACAACAAGCTATCATGGATCTCTACAAGAAAGCTGGCGCAAGTCCAACATCTGGATGTCTCCCAATGTTATTGCAATTCCCAATCTTGATCGCGATATTCCGTTTCTTCCCATCAAGTATCGAATTGCGTCAACAACCATTCTTATGGGCCGACGACTTGTCAACATACGACAGCATTTTGGATTTACCATTCAATATTCCATTCTATGGCGATCACGTTAGTTTGTTCACATTATTGATGACAGTTTCAACATTGCTTTATACTTACATCAATAACAAACAAATGCAACAAGCACAAGGCGATCAAGCAATGCCAGGTATGAAATTTATGATGTATCTCATGCCAATCATGTTCCTCGGAATTTTCAATAGCTATTCTGCTGGTTTGAGTTACTATTATCTTTTAGTCAACTTGATCACATTCTTGCAAATGTATCTCTTCAAGATTTTCCTTAATGAAGATAAATTACGCAAGCAAATTGAAAAAGCTAAGAGAAAACCTGTCAAGAAATCTAATTTCCAAAAACGTTTGGAAGAGATGCAAAGACAACAGCAACAACAAATGAGACGATAAAAGACTAAAGTCGAAAGATAAAGGGCTAAAGAATATTGAATCTTTAGCCTTTTTTGTGATATGTGGAAAAAATACACATGTTGTAGAAATTTATAATCAATTGTAATTCATAAATCAACATATATCAATAAAAAAATCATTGGTATAATCGTTGTAATTCTAATTGTTAAAAATTATAAAAATATATGGAAAAACTAAACTTTATCACTAAACACAAGAAACTAATTATTACCGCATTATTACTTGTTATCGCAGCAGCTGTTGTTTTTCATTTTTTAGATAAGGAAGAAGTTGAAGAAGTTTATCCGATGGTTACTGTTGAAAAAGTAAAGCAGGAAGACGTCGCGATTTACGGAGAATATGTAGGACGCATCAGAGCACAGCAATTTGTTGAAATCAGAGCGCGTGTTGAAGGTTATTTGGAAAAGATGTTGTTCGAAGAAGGCACATATATCAGTAAGAACCAGTTGTTGTTTATTATAAGTCAGGACAGATACAAGGCGAGAGTTGACAAGGCTAAGGCGCAGCTCAACAAAGACATGGCGCAGGCACGCAAGGCAGAACGCGACCTTGAAAGAATACGTCCGTTATACGAACAAAACGCAGCCAGCCAACTCGATTTAGACAATGCAATAGCAGCGTATGAAACAGCGAAAGCTTCAGTCTCTATGAGCGAAGCCGATTTGTATCAAGCGGAACTAGAACTCGGTTACACTACAGTAAATTCTCCAATATCAGGATATATATCTGAAAGTGAAGTCGACTTGGGAACATTGGTCGGACCTTCATCAAAGTCACATCTTGCAACGATAATAAAGATGGATACCGTTTTGATTGACTTCAGCATGACGGCATTGGATTATCTTAAATCGAAAGAAAGAAACGTGGAACTTGGACAGAAAGACACCACACGCTCTTGGCAGCCTTATGTTACGATTACGTTGGCAGACAATACGGTTTATCCATATAAAGGCCTTGTCGACTTTGCGGCTCCGCAAGTTGATGAACTGACAGGAACATTTTCGGTAAGAGCTGCGATGACAAATCCAGACAGAGCTTTGTTGCCAGGACAATTCACAAAGGTAAGATTGCTTTTAGATGTGAGAGAAAACGCCACTGTTGTTCCTTTGAAATCTGTTGACATCGAGAAAGGCGGCGCGTACATTTATGTTTTGCGCATAGACTCCACGGTGGAGAGACGATTTATTGAGATAGGACCAGAGATAAATAATAATGTGGTTGTTGAAAGAGGACTTAGTGCGGGCGAATTTATTGTCACAGAAGGTTATCATAAATTGAATCCAGGTGATAGGGTAGAATTTAATTACAAAAACTAAAGTTATGAAAGTATCGTTTTTTATAGATAGGCCAGTATTTTCCATCGTTGTTTCAATACTGATAGTCATTGTCGGATTTATTGGTTTGACGATGTTGCCTATAGACCAATATCCGCAGATTACGCCGCCTGTCGTAAAGATAAGTGCGTCGTATCCAGGCGCCAGCTCGCTCACAGTGGCGCAGGCAGTAGCGACTCCGATAGAGCAGCAGCTCAACGGAACTCCAGGCATGATATATATGGAATCGACGAGTTCCAATTCCGGAAGCTTCTCAGCTACCGTGACCTTCGACATTGGAACCGACCCGGAACTAGCAGCTGTCGACATTCAAAACAGAATAAAACTAGCCGAGTCGCGATTGCCAGCAGAAGTCGTGCAAAACGGCATCAACGTCGAACGTCAGTCACCAAGTCAGCTTATGACTATATGTCTTACCTCATCAGACCCTAAATTTGACGAGATATATCTTAGCAATTTCGCGACGCTCAACGTTCTTGACCTCATCAGACGTATTCCTGGAGTTGGTAGAGTTTCTAATATTGGCAGCCGTTATTATGCGATGCAAATCTGGGTGCAGCCTGATAAATTGGCGAGTTACGGCCTGACCATCGCCGACCTTCAAAATAGTTTGAAAGACCAGAACAGAGAATCGGCAGCTGGTGAATTGGGCAAGGCTCCAATGTCGGGAATCGATATTACAACGCCGATTACAACGCAAGGCCGTCTTTCTACTGTCGGACAATTTGAGGAAATAGTGTTGAGAGCCAATCCCGACGGCTCTTTGATAAGACTTCGCGACGTTGCGAGAATATCGTTGGAAGCACAGTCATATAACACAGAAAGCGGCATCAACGGAGAAAATGCTGCAATTCTGGGAATATATATGCTGCCAGGAGCTAACGCCGTAGAAGTGGCAAATGATGTCAAAGAATTGATGGAAGAGATAAGCATGAACTTCCCTGAAGGCATGAGTTATGAAATTCCATTCGATATGACGACATATATTTCTGAGTCAATATCAGAAGTTTACAAGACATTATTTGAAGCGTTGATACTTGTCATAATTGTCGTATTCCTTTCATTGCAAAGCTGGAGAGCTACTGCAATTCCGTTGGTGGCAGTGCCGATTTCTTTGATAGGAACATTCGGTTTCATGCTAATATTCGGTTTTTCTTTAAATATATTAACGCTTCTCGGACTTGTACTCGCAATCGGTATCGTTGTTGACGACGCCATCGTGGTGGTGGAAAACGTGGAACGCATTATGGAACAAGAACATATGTCGCCTTATGAAGCAACAAAAAAAGCTATGGAAACACTCGTTAGTCCGCTCATCGCTACATCATTAGTGCTTGCAGCTGTATTCGTTCCAGTGAGTTTCTTGTCGGGAATAACAGGAATTTTATACAGACAATTCACTATAACAATTGTGGTTTCCGTATTGATTTCCACAGTAGTAGCTCTGACATTAAGTCCGGTGATGTGTTCTTTGATATTAAAGCCAAAGAGCAATGATAATCCTAATTTTATCTTTAGAAGTGTAAATAAATTTTTACATATAGGCGAAGAACGTTATGGCAATGCAATTGAGAGACTTGTAAAAAATCCTAAAAGAATGTTGTTATGGTTTGGTATGATTATTATCCTTATTGTTGGTTTTAATAAAATCATTCCGACAAGTTTCCTTCCTGTTGAAGACCAAGGATATTTTAAAGTAGAGTTAGAATTGCCAGAAAATGCGACGCTTGAACGTTCGCGTGTCGTAGCAGAAAGAGCTGTCGATTATCTCATGCAACTTGATGAAGTAGAATACGTTCAGAGTGTCGTCGGTTCCAGTTCGCGTGTCGGTACAAGTCAGTCGGCGACTGAATTGACAGTCATTCTTAAACCTTGGGAAGAAAGAGATAACACGACGATACAAGACATTATGGACAAGGTGAGAAAGGAGTTCTCTCGTTATCCGGAAGCAAAAGTATACCTTTCCTTGCCGCCTGTCATTCCAGGATTAGGCTCGTCGGGAGGATTCGAGATGCAACTGGAAGCTCGTTCTGATGCTACTTATGAAAATCTTGTCGCTGCTACTGACACTTTGATGTATTATGCTTCAAAACGCAAGGAATTGTCGAGTTTGTCAACATCATTAAAATCATCAATACCACAGATTTATTTCGATGTTGACAGAGATAAAGCCAAACTCGCTGGCGTTCCGATGGCTGAGATTTTCTCTACTATGAAAGCTTATACAGGAAGCGTCTATGTTAACGACTTCAACCTTTTCAACAGAGTTTATCGCGTTTACATTCAGGCTGAAGCCGACTATCGTCAGTCGCAAAACAACATCAACCTTTTCTATGTAAGAGGCACCAACAAAACCATGATTCCATTGACTTCATTAGGAAGCACTTCATACACTACAGGTCCTGGAAGCATTAGCAGATTTAATATGTTTAATAGTGTGGTCGTTAGAGGACAAGCCGCTCAAGGATATAGTTCTGGCGAAGCGACAAAAGTTATGGAAGAAATTGTAGACAAGCATCTTCCAAAGAACATCGACGTGGAATGGAGTGGACTCTCATATCAGGAAAAGAAAGCTGGAGGAAAATTGACTGCTATTTTACTTTTGGTTTTCGTCTTCGTATTTTTGTTCCTTGCCGCCTTATATGAAAGCTGGATGATTCCGATAGCAGTGATATTGTCGTTGCCTGTTGCGGTGTTAGGTTCATATCTCGGCGTATGGATTTGCGGATTAGAAAACGACATTTATTTCCAGATTGGCCTCGTCATGTTGATGGGACTTGCCGCTAAAAATGCGATTCTTATCGTTGAGTTCGCAAAAGAAATGGTTGATAGGGGCGAAGATGTGGTGAAAGCAGCTGTCGTGGCAACGCGTCAGAGATTCCGTCCAATCTTGATGACCTCGTTGGCATTCATCTTAGGATTGATACCGTTGGTATTGTCGAGCGGTCCTGGTTCTGCCAGCCGTCAAGCCATCGGAACAGGCGTCTTCTTCGGAATGATAAGCGCGGTGATATTCGGCGTAATCATGGTGCCGTTCTTCTTCGTCTTAGTTTATAAAATCAAGAATAAATTTAAAAAGTCTGTGTAATGAAAAAATATATCATCATAATATTATCATTGATGTTTTTGTCATCTTGCAGGATTGGAAAAGAATATTCCAAGATGAATATAGATATGCCAGAGACATTTTCGTCTTATACTGATAGCGTTTGTTTTGCAGATATGAAATGGTGGGAAATTTATGCAGATACCAACTTGATGAAGCTAATCAGTTATACTTTGGAAAATAATAAAGACATGAAAATAGCTGTCGCAAAAGTGAAGGAAATGTCTGCAAGAAAGAAAATTGACTATGCTAATTTCTTTCCAAACGTAAATGCTACAGCTTATGGACAAGATGAGAAGCTTAACTATCAAGGTAATTTTGACAAGCAGCCTCACGATGTTGAATATGGCGTAAAGGCCAACATCAGCTGGGAGTTAGATTTATGGGGCAATCTCCGTTGGGCAAATGACGCTGCTATTGCGGAATATATGTCGACAATAGAAGGACAACGCGCCTTGATGATGAGTCTGGTGGCTGAAGTCGCTGAGATTTATTTTGAACTTATTGCTTTGGACAACGAACTGCTTATTGTAAAACAGACACTTAAAGCTAGAGAAGACGGCGTTAAACTTGCGAAGCTGCGTTTTGAGGGAGGCTTGACGAGCGAGACTTCGTATCAGCAGGCAAAATTGGAATATGCAAAAACAGCGACGATGATTCCTGATTTGGAGAAAAAAATTGCGATAAAAGAAAACGAGATTCTGGCATTGTCAGGAAGTTATCCTAAAAGAGTCGAAAGATTTGATACACAGAATAATTTGGAGCTGGCAGACAGCATTCCTGTCGGATTACCTTCAGATTTGATGGAAAGAAGACCGGACGTGAGAAAAGCGGAACAGAAACTTATTGCTGCGAATGCTAAAGTCGGAGTCTCTTATACAAATATGTTTCCTAAGATAGCATTGACGACTAGCCTCGGTCTTGAGACAGATAAATTTACGACATTATTGTCATCGCCAATGTTTTTTGTAGGAGCAAATCTTTTGTCGCCAGTTTTTAATATGGGAAAAAATAAGGCTAAATATAAAGCACAAATCGCTGTTTATGAACAAGAATGCTACAATTACGAGAAAGTTGTCATGTCGGCGTTTTATGATGTGATGAACGCCTTGGTGGAATTCGAAAAGATAAAACAAATTTACGACTCGCGTTTGCTTTTGAAAGAATCGGCGCAAGCTACAATGGAGTTGGCACAGCTTCAATATATCAATGGCGTTATCGGTTACCTTGACGTACTCGACGCACAGAGAAATTACCTCGACGCACAGATAAGCCTCAGCAACGCCTATCGCGACAAACAAATCACGATGGTGAAATTGTATAAAGCCTTGGGAGGAGGGTATTGAGAAGACAACAAGAGCACAAGACTATAAGTCTACAAGTGCTTGTTGTCTTGTTGTCTTGTAGACTTGTACTCTTTAATAAAACCAAATCCTTTCTTAAACGTTTTAGCATATGAAAATGATTCTTATGTTAAGACGTTTAATTTTATTAATAATAATTGTTATTTCAGCTATTTCGTTAAAGGCGGAAGGCGAGGAGTTGTCTGTTGGCGTCACTGACAGTCCGCCGTTTATCATTATTGATAATGAGGAAATTTCTGGTCTTACGATAGATTTATGGAATGTCATTTCTGATTCCTTAAACGTTAATTATCATTTCGTTCAGACAGATTATGAAAAAGTAGTGACGAATATATCCGAAGGCGAAATAAATATTTCTATTGCGCCGATGGCGATAAGTTCGTCACATGCCGATAGCACTTTCTTGACGCAGCCGTTTTATATAACGTCGATGTGTGTCGCCGTTGAAAATCACGACGAATCCGGATTTGTGACTATAGTTAAGAATCTTTTTTCTATGGCTTTCTTAAAGACAATCGGATTATTGTTATTCATCAACTTCTGCATTGGAACCTTGATATGGCTGGCGGAGAGAAAAAATAATCCTGCTTTTTCAGATAAGATAAACGGCATCGTCGACGGATTCTGGTGGTCGTGGGTGACGATGACGACAGTAGGTTATGGCGACAAATCGCCGCAGAGCAAGAACGGCAAGATATTAGCGACAATCTGGATGTTAGTAGCTATTTTGATTATCAGCGGCTTCACTGCGACTATTTCTTCAGAATTGACAACGAAAAGATTACAAAATAATATAAGCAATTTTAATGATTTGCATAAGATGAAAGTTGGTTGTCTGGAAGGACGGAACACTGCCATTTATCTTGATTACAAACATATAAAATACAAGAAATATTCGTCTTTTGAAGAAGCCTTCGATGCTTTGGAAAAAGGAGAGATAAACGCTTTAGTCGACGATGGCGCGACTTTAAACTATTATTTCAATAAAAAGGAAAAGAGTTTAATAAAGAAAATAACATTGATAGATTTGCCTAACAATAAGGAATATTATTGTTTTATGTCGTCGCAGCCATATTTAGTCAACAAGATAAATCCGTATCTGCTCAGTTTCTTGGAATCGGAAGAATGGAACAAATTATTGAGGAAGTATGGGCTTGGGGAATAAAGTCACCGAGACACTAAGACACTGAAACACCGAGTATAGACGTACCAATTACACCAATGGATATAAAAAATATGTAATTGATGCGTATCTCTTTAATTATGAATTGATAAAAATTGTTAATTGTAATTGTCAATTGTTAATTTTTCATTACACTTTTTAACTTTTTTTAACTTTTTTATTTGATTCCGATATTCTAAATTTGCAGTGTGAAACCAATGTTAATTTTATAATGTTTATGGAATCAAAAAACCAAATCGCAAAACTTTATACTCAAAATGAGTTAGAAAAACAATTTGAATATGTTAATTCATTAATAGAGCAACATCGTATATCTGCAGTTGCAAATGTTAATGTAGAGGTATTGCTTACGAGTTGGGAAGTTGGACAATATATATCAAAACAATTAAAATCTTCAAATTGGGGAACAAAAATAGTTAGTGAATTAGCTGATTATCTTAAATTTCAAAATCCTAAAAGAAGAGGGTTTGGAAAACGTCATTTGTACAATATGGTAAAATTTTATGAGACATATAGTCAAGTAGAATTTCTTAATATGACAAAACGTTTGCATCTGTTTGAATTTGTGCAATTCCCAATTGCACAATTAGAACAAAATAAAATTGTGCAGTTACCAACTGCACAATTAACTACATCAGAAATAAATCAAGATATGCCATTAGTGTTGACTCTAACAACTTTTACTAATCATATCGAAATCATGAATCGTTGTAATAGTTATGAAGAACGTATTTTTTATATACTTTATGCTTCTCAACATAGTTTAAAAACAGATGAGATACGAAGGTGTATTGTCAATCAAACATATTCATCCTTAATGAGTAAGGACAAAATGTTATCTCCAAAAATGAAAGCAGAATATTCAAATGTTGAATTTATTTTAAAGGATAAAGCGTTTGTTGATTTCTTAAATCTGCCTTCCAAACATAACGAACGTCATTTGCATAGTGGATTGTTAGAGCATATGAAAGAATTTATTCTTGAACTTGGTAAGGATTTCTTGTTTGTAGAAAGTGAATATGGTGTTCAAGTTGGTGGTTCCGTTAGACGTATTGATTTACTTTTCTATCATAGAGCGTTGCAATGTTTGGTCGCAATAGAATTGAAAACTACCGATTTCCAACCTGAGTTTGTTGGGAAAATGGATATGTATCTAGAAGCACTTGATCGTGACGTAAAAAGAGAAAATGAAAATCCAAGTATTGGTATTATTCTTTGTCCTTCGGCAGATCGTAGTATGGTGGAATATACATTAAGCAGATCTCTTTCTCCAACAATGATTGCAGAATATCAGCGTAAATTAATTCCATTAGATGTTATGCAAAAATCATTGGATGAATATTGTAGTTTTTTAAATAACAAATAACAACAAAAAAAATCTCGCCTGAATCCAGACGAGATTTTTTTATTTCAATACGTGTCAATGTGTGTTTATTGCTAAAGTAACATTGACGCGTCTCTACAATAATTCCTAATTCCTAACTCCTCATTATTATTCTATTCTTTATTTCTTCAAATATCTGCAAGGCTTCTTTCTTGTTGAGTCCAGCTTTTATGGCAACAGCTATCAAGTCGTCGGGTGTTGGCTCAATGTTATCATTTATTGATGTTGTGTGAAATCCATTCATGCCATTGCTTGGAAGAAGGTCGTATGCAGGAGACAAGTGCCAATTGTTATTACGATATATAAATGAGAAATTCTTAGCATGGTCGTCTTTATTCTCAATCAGATAGTTAAACACCATCAATCTGTAAACTTTCCATAATTCGGCGACGCTATGCGTAAGTGCCGCGCATACTTGAAATATATGTGTGTAATCAATACTTGGAACACGATAATCGGCACCTGTCAAACCAGCTATGCTTACCACATGCAGTTTGCCATCTTCTGTGCGGTCAAATCTTTGTACGCCAAAATATTTATTCTCAAATAATTGCGTCTCAGGCATCTCAATGCCACATTCTTTAGCAAGCATTGAATATTTATATTCATCGCGTCCTATACTTATTGGATCTTGTTTTGCACGAAACTTAACCATCCACTCTTTGCCTTCATAATGTGTGAATATCTTTGGTCTAGCACCGCCAGGAGAACCGCCTCGTTGCTGGAATTCTTCAATTCCTTCTCCCTTATAATCTTCGCTGTCGAGTATTCGTTCTGCTTCTAATGCTAACTTCTCAAAGTCGGAATATTCCTGTTGGCCAACTACACTTTTATCAGGACGAAACTCTAAAGCTCCACGTCCTGTTGAACCAACTAACGCAAGACGATCGAGTAGGGTGAGGGTACGAGTATTCACACCATGTTGTTGCAGGTATCTGTCAAGAATCAGCAAACCCCAGCCGTCGGGAAGACAGTCATCAAACACACCGAATCCACCCTCAAACGGACGTGGTTTTGCGATGAAAACACCACTGCGTAATGGTAACTCGAACGGAGAAATAGAAAAACCTGAAGAAATCCATTCAGATGAATATTCAAACGCGCATAGATGCTCTTTGGTCAATGCAAGACGACCAACTAAGCGACCTTTGTAAATAACTTCAATCTGTTTTATGCTATTCATTTTTCTTGCCTCTTTTTCGATTAAACTTCTGTTCGTTAAGTACGTCATCTAGTGATTGATATTGTTGTTGTTGGAACAATACGTCAAAATCAGATAACGCATTCAATGCAAATCCTATTTGTAGCAATCCTCGTAATGAAATCTCACCGGTCTGCTCAAATCTGCGATATGTTGCAAACTTGACACCAGCTTTTGCAGACATTCCTTCCTGTGTCAGATTAAGTTCCAAACGCCTTGCCTTTACTCTTGAGGCAATCTGTTTTGCAACTTCATTTGGATTTGTTATATTGAATAATATATTATTCATAATATTATAATTTGTATATTAACAAACAAAATGTTATTTGTTGCAAAGATAAGAAAAAAAAGACTAAAGATAAAAGGTAAAAGTCTAAAGTTTTTTTACTAAAAACTATAAAAGTTCATAACTCAAAAAAGTTCAAAAGCTCAGACAGCGTTTACCCAAAGACTTAGTTAAAAAAAATATTTTCACTTTTTACTGAATTTTTTACATGTTTTTGGTATATATAATTATGCATTAAAAAAGTTTCACGAATAGTGTTAAAATTTTGAAAAAAGTTCTATTTTAGCAGAAAAATAAAAGGTAAAAGTATAAACGATACATGTCTCTTGAATAGTCAATAAAATAGACCAAGAAATATTTGCTTACATCCATCACAAAATGGGATGAGGTTGTAAATAAATTGCATAATGTCTAAATGGAATTCTATTCATACAAGAGGAAATACATCGAAGATTTAAGTAAGTAGTTAGAATTAGATATAATATGAAGATATCAGAATTAGTTGCTAAGTTGGATATACGAGAATCCAAACCTTTCTTTGATTTTACAAATAAATGGATTGATTATGTCACCTCTAATAAGAAAAGTGCAGATATAACAGATACTGAATGGTCTGAATTATTTGGTAGAAGAAACCCTGTTGCAGGTATAGATAGGGGTGAATTGTTGGATGAGGTCAAGATTAGCAATGGTCAAATGAGAAAAACTAATGAGAAGAAATCCATCATTAGTAACTGGGACTCTAGTATAAGACCATTCATTGAAGCCACAATGAGTATTACGGATCCATCTTCTAAAATAGCAAAGATAAAGGATCTAGAGAAACTCCTTCATCGCACGATTAAGAATGGTGGTGGTAGGAATATGGTTATTGCTATCAATAGAATCCTTGCAACCTTCTTTCTAGATTATTTTGTGTGTATTCCAAATTATGAGAATCTAAAAGAATTTATAAATCTCCTCAATAAACATATCGAGAATGGAGGTTTAATAGTTAGAAAAAACAATTGGATAGATGATAGTTATCAAGTTAAAAAGTTCTTAGATAATGAACTAAACGATGACCATATTACAGCCTCTGCTTGGAGAATATATGAATACATTAAAAAGAATCATACTACAATTGAAAGCAATTCAAAACAATCTATTATGAATGCAACTAATAATTACGATACCTTCTTGAGTTTGCTTAGAGGTAACTACAACCTCATTCTTACAGGTGCTCCAGGAACAGGTAAAACGTATCTTGCAAAAGAAATTGCAAAAGCTATGGGGGCAGAATACAAATTAGTTCAGTTCCATCCTTCTTATGACTATACAGATTTTGTAGAGGGATTGCGACCTATAAAAAGTGGTAGTTCTTTAGGATTCCAGAGAAAGGATGGAGTCTTTAAGACTCTCTGCAAGGAGGCTATAAACTTTACATTTGATAATGTATATACTTCACTGATTGAGAAAATAAAAGAAGGTAGTATGAAAACTATAATGTTAAGGAATATAGAATCAAAGCAATTAGAGGTCAGTGGTGAAGATAGTATTAGGTGGTATTCTGAAACGGAAAAAAATCATAAGTCGTCTAATGTGGTGTCAAGAGATCGTATTAAGAAACTTTTCAATGTTTACAATACGCTTGACAAACTACAGAGAATACAAAATATAAATGAGAGTATCACGTCTACTATCGGTGGGTGCGATTCTTATTATTATTATGGAGTTTTGCAATATATTTTAGAACATGTAAAACCATATGTACTCATAATAGATGAAATAAACCGAGGTGAAATATCCAAGATATTTGGAGAATTATTCTTTTCCATCGATACTGGATATAGAGGAAATAAACATAGAGTAGATACTCAGTACCAAAATCTAATACCAAAAGAAGGAGATTCCGACTTTGACCCAAGCAAGGCAGATGTGTTTAGAAATGGCTTCTTTATTCCTGAAAATGTCTATATCATAGGTACTATGAATGACATAGACAGAAGTGTCGAAAGTATGGACTTTGCTATGAGAAGAAGATTTGCGTGGAAGGAGATAAATGCAAAATCTAGACAGACTATGCTTGATGAGGAAAGTGCTTGGGGAGCAAATGGCAAACCTTCGGATGACATCATTGAGGAAATGAAGAATAGAATGGACAACCTTAATGCTGCCATTATAGATAAGTATGGATATGAGGATCTTAGTAACAAGGACAAGATAGGACTAAGTAAGGCATATCAAATTGGAGCATCATATTTCTTGAAGTATAGTTTATATAACAACTTCGATGATTTGTGGACTAATCATATAGAAGGTTTATTATATGAATACCTTAGAGGTAAGACCAATATTGATGAAAAGATAGATAGATTACATCAAGCATATAACGACACTACACAGCATTGATTACAAGAGATTATAGCAAAACCTATATAACTCCCGAAGAACAAGATGATTTGAGGGCTATAGCAGATGTGGAAATCTCCAATATTACATTGGACGATTATCCTAATCTGCTTGTATTTCCATATTCCTTTAATGCCTATGATCTGGATTTGGATAAGAAGGTTATTTGTCGAATTGAAGAGAATGAAAAAGGACGATTATTAGCAACAAATAGTATAGTTGGTTTTATAGGAAGAAATAAAACCTATCTCTCCATTCATTCTAGATTTACTAAAAACGGAAAGGAAGATTTCTTCTTGCACTATATGCTTCAAAAAGTCGCTAAGGTTAATTTGTTTAACCTTCACCACACAATGGATGAAGATAGTGTGTTTGATTTTCTTATATACTTGTTTCCGTTATACTTAAAGAATGCAATTGGTCAAGGTGTATTTAGACAATACATCACTCATAAGTACAATGATGCCAATATAAGAGGTGTTATTGATGTGAATAGACATATCAAATATAATGAGCCATTTAACGGTTCGATTGCTTATACAACTAGAGAGTATAGTTATGATAACTACATTACTCAGCTCATAAGACACACTATAGAATTTATTCATAAAAATGGTTGTGAAGATATTCTTAACATTGATATTGTCACTAAGCAAGCAGTATCACAAATCATAAGTGCCACACCATCATATGCAGACAATGAGTTGTATGCTATTATAAATAAAAATCTCACACCTCTTGTACATCCTTTCTATAGTGAGTACACTTCACTTCAAAGATTATGTTTACAGATTCTAAGACACGAAGAGTTAAAATATGGTCAGGAAGAGAATAAAGTCTATGGTGTTTTAGTCGATGCCGCCTGGCTGTGGGAAGAGTACTTGGCGGAATTATTGAGGGATAAGTACAACCATTACTTAAAAGATACAGGTAAGAGATTTCATTTATTTAAGCCTTTACAAGATCGCAAAAGACATCAAATCATCCCAGACTACCTCTCTTTGGATATGACAAAAGTAGCAGATGCAAAATACATCCCTTTGGATGAAAAAACTTGCTTTCAGGAAGATAGTTCAAGTGCGACAGCCATATACTATAAAACAATCACCTATATGTATAGGTTTAGTTCTAAAGATGGATACTTACTATACCCTCATCGAAATCAAGAGACATCTACTATCGAGAGAAGAGAAATCGATGGATTTAATGAAGGAAGTATTACCAAGTTAGGTTTAAGAATACCTAATGATTGCTCTGATTTCAATGATTTCGTTGCTAGAATGAGAGAAGAGGAAACTATATTCTACAATCAGTTATAAAGAGAAAATTCCCAACCTGGTTTTATATAAAGAATTACTTAAATCCCACCTAAAATCGCACACTGTGCGATTTTTTTATCAATTATAACTTATACATTATCAGTTTGATAACAATTATTGAAAAATTTTTCTTCAATTTTTACTGAATTTTTTACTTGTTTTTGGTATATATAATTATGAATTAAAAATTAGTTGAAGTATGATAACATTAATATCAATTCTAGCACCTATAGATGACCAATTGAACTTTGGCGATAATTATGTAACAAGAATGGAAAAACTGTCTGACAACCCTTATAGAGAAGGATTGTCTATTGAAGACTATTTGCATAATCTAAATATCTATGCTCAAATAATGAAAATCTATGTCGATTTTTTCACCGAGTATTGGTATGAAGACAATGTGGAGAAAACCAACGAGATGATGAATAAGGAATTGGAAAGAGTTGGTATATTTGGACCAAATACATTTAGAATATGGTCTGGTCTCACGGCAGAAGAAAACAACTCATTAGGAAAATATGTGCTCAGTCTGGATTTACCTGTCAAACGCTCAGATATGGAAATGTTTTTTGAGCGTGTTAGACGTGGTGACCTGGAGTTTCTTTGCAGATACTGCAAAACAGAATATGCCACCTGCGCATGGGATCTGTTGAAAGAGGTGAGGTGTTATAATAAATAAAAGCTAATCATAAAAATATAAATTAAAAATAACTAATATGAGTAATTTTGGTTCAAACAGTTTTGTTATTGAAGGTGCAAATGGTGTGGAGATTTGCGAAAAGATTATGAAAACATTCGACATTTGTCTTGAGTTAGATACGAGATACAAAATCGGTGAGCTAAATGGTAAGGTTTATACAATTGAGAAATTGAAAACCGAGTATGCTTATCCTGATGGGGTGGAATATGTTTTCAGTGTATGGGATAAAGACGATTATTGTAATAACAGTAATGGATTCAAACGACCACTTGCATACTCGTGGATTCATCCATTGAATATCAAATTAAAAGATGGTAATTTGTGGATATCGGAAAGTTGGTGCAATTCGGATGGTGTATTACGTTATTACATTAGGGATGTGAAATTACACAAGCAAACTAATGTCTATTTCAAGACATCTTGCGAAGCTGATATTGTAGGTGTAACAAATGATAGTGAAGGTAAATACTTTAAAAGATATTGTTATTGCGAGTGTATATGTGAAATGCCTGATAATTATGGTGAATTGCCATTGGCTGAACAAGTTTCGTTTTGTGAAGCATTAGAGGCAAAAGGCGAAGAGGTCTATTATGATGTCACACGAATTATAGAAACTGAAAAGTTTTTTGGTTAATAAGTAATTAATATTATTATTCAAGTAGAGACGTGTCAACAATACCGAAGAAAATTAACAATATTATTGTTGATGCGCCTCTTTTTTTAGATATTTTGCCCAGAGCTGTTGAAAATTGAAAACTGAAAGTTGAAATTTTCCATTTTCAGTTTTCCGTTTTCCATTTAAAATGTTGTCCGTTGACTAAAAAATCTTCACTTTTTACTGAATTTCTGTAACACTTTTTTATATATTAGTAATAAATATTGGACAAAGTCTTGTAGTCTTGTAGTCTTGTTGACTTGTAGTCTTATAATTATAAAAAATATGAACCACGAATACATTGATTTAGGATTGCCCAGCGGATTGAAATGGGCGACTTGCAATATCGGCGCGAATGCTCCTGAAGAGGTCGGCGACTATTTCGCTTGGGGCGAGATAAAACCAAAAGAAAATTATTGTCTGGAGAACAGTCTGACTCATGAAAAGAATATTGCGACAAGCAAGAACAGACTGTGGAACATTTCTGGCAACCCGAAATATGATGCTGCTACAGCCAACTGGGGCGAGGAGTGGAGAATGCCGACAAAAGACGAGATGCTGGAACTGATAACCTTTTGTGAGTTGGAAAAGGACGTGATGCTGAATGGAAAACATGGACTTAAGATCATAGGACTTAACGGCAATAGCATCTTCCTTCCGCACAACAGTGTGGCTTTTGAGAAAATGTTCCTTAAAAAGAGATACTGTAATTATTGGACATCATCAGCGATGGCAGGCGTTTTTCATTCATTTCGATTAGAGGCGTGGGAAGTGGTCCCGACAAGCCGTGCCTTTGGTTATGGGGTAAGAGCGGTGAGAAATGAGAAATTAAAATTGAAAACTGAAAATTGAAAGTGGAAAGTTTGCTGTCGGCAGTCAGCTATCAGCAGTCAGTTTTGTAGGGATGCGATTCATCGCGTCCAATATTGTAGAGACGTGTTGACAATACCGAAAAAATTAACAATATATTGTTGATGCGTCTTTTTTTAGTTAGGAATTTAGGGGGGGAAGAGTATTCTAAAAAATTCTAAAATTTTAGAATTCTAAATTTCTAGAGTTCGTCTCGCGTTAGGGATTGGAGCGGCATCCTTTTGTAGCGCAGCGGAAAAAGATATAGCGGAAAGCCCGACGGCTTCGCCGGAACGCCCAAATGATTTACAAATTATAGTTGGAAGTTGAAAAATAATAAAAAAACGAGACCACACTCATGTAGTCTCGTTGTCTTTTTGTCTTTACTTTAAATAAGTATCAAGCCAGTTGAAGAATCTTCTTTGCCACAAGATTCCGTTTTGTGCCTTGAGAACCCAGTGGTTTTCATCTGGGAAGTAAAGGAATTCTGCTGGTATTCCTCTGAGAACTGCTGCGTTATATGCCTGCATGCCTTGTGTGAAGCAGATTCTGTAGTCGGTGCCGCCGTGGATTACCATGATAGGTGCTGTCCATTTGTCGACGAATTTATGTGGTGAATTGGCGTATGACCATTGTACTACTGGATTTTCCTTGTCCCAATATGGTCCGCCGAGGTCCCAGTTTACAAACCACATCTCTTCTGTTTCAAGATATTGTGATTCAAAGTTGAACATACCGTCGTGTGCGATTAAGGCTTTGAAACGTCCTTCGTGATGTCCTGCGAGCCAGAATATTGAGTAGCCACCGAAGCTCGCGCCTGCAGCACCGAGTCTGTTTTCATCAACGAATGGTTCTTTTGAGATGGCGTCGATGGCTGAGAGATAATCCTTCATACATTGTCCGCCGTAGTCGCCACTGATGGCTTCACACCATTCCTGACCGAAACCAGGGAGACCTCTTCTGTTTGGAGCAACGACGATATAATCGTTGGCTGCCATCATCTGGAAGTTCCAACGATATGACCAGAACTGACTTACAGCACTTTGTGGTCCGCCTTGGCAGAAGAGAACAGCAGGATATTTCTTGTTCTTGTCGAAATGAGGAGGGTAGATGACCCAAACTAACATTCTCTTGCCGTCGGTGGTCTCAACCCAGCGTTCTTCAACATTGCCCATTGTGAGTTTGTCGAAGATGTAGTCGTTGACTTTTGTGAGTTGTGTCGCTTCACCGCTTTGTGGGTCAACGAGATATAACTCTGTTGCGTGTGACATCGACTGACGACCTGCGACTAATTTATCGCCTGCCCAAGCCAATGAGATGTAATTATGTTTGCCGCTTGTTATCTTTCTGATAGAACCTGTTGCGAGGCTCAAAGCATAGATTTGTTCTGTTGCGTGTAGGTTGCTGATGAAGTAGATGCTTTGTCCGTCAGGAGCCCAGAGGAGATGAGTGGCGTTTTGGTCGAAGCCTATTGAGTAGTCTTTCTTTTCGCCTGTATTCAAATCCATGACGAAGAGACGTTGTTTGTCAGCTTCGTAGCCGTCGCGTTCCATGCTTTCCCAAGCTATTTTGTCGCCTTGTGGAGAAACGACGACGTTCATGTCGTAACCCATCATGCCTTCAGTGAGGTTAACACATTCGCCTGTTGGGATATTGTATTTGTAAATGTCGGTATTTGTGGAAGTTGCATATTCTTTGCCGACTTTCTTCCTACAAGAATAAAGGATGTTTTGTCCGTCTTTGGTCCATGCGATTTGTTCCATGCCGCCCCAAGGTCTTACAGGAGCTTCCCACATTTCGCCTTCCATGATGTCCATTTTATTTTTGCCGTTATCGGCTGTCACGAAGATATGCGCGTAAGTGTCAACCCATTGGTCCCAGTGACGATACATCAAGTCGTTGTTGATTCTTCCTGAAGAAAGAGGAAGGTCAGGGTAGACGTCGGCTACGTTGTCTTTAAGTTTCACTTCAGCTGTGAATAAGAGCTGTGATTCATCTGGAGAATATTTAAAGCCAGAAACGCCACCTTCAACGAAAGAGACTTGTTTTCTTTCTGTGCCGTCAGGGTTCATTTCCCATACCTGCATCTCGCCGCTGTCGGCTGTCATAAACAAAATCTTAGAACCGTCTTTGTTCCAAACAGGGCTGTATTCGCTTGATGCTGAAGAAGTCAAGCATTTGTTGTTATTGCCATCGATGTCGATGATGTAAATGTCAGTCTTGCTTTTATTTTCTTCAATAATGAAATAAGTGTTGTTATAGACGACATGTTTGCCATCAGGAGAGACAGCATATTCGCCGAGGCGGTTCATCGACCACATCACTTCCGGAGTCATGATGTCAGACTCAATCGCGATTTCTTGTGGCGGAGTGTAAGAAGCCGTTTTCTGTTCAGGCTTCTCGTTGCATGAAGCTAAAGATAAAGCTGCTAATGCCATGATAATAACGTTTTTTCTCATAATTAATTTATTTAAGACTTATTAAGTTATCAAAAAGATGGTTTTACAAAGGTAATATTTTTTTAATAATCATAATTGTTTAAACTTGAAAATTAAGTGATTGTAAAAAGACAAAAAAAGACAAATTGTGGTGTCGTTGCTTTTACATACTTTTGCCGCAAATAATTTAAAAACACATCATTATGAAAACAAAATTCGTTAAATTCTTAGGAGTAATGTTAGTGGCATTATTCATGGTCTCATGTGGAGGTGGTACAGAAGAACCTCAAATCACATCAAAAAATTTAAAAGCAGTCGGTGTCTATGGAGACGATGCTAACTTAATTTCAATTGTGTCTGACAGTTGTACCTTAAACAAAAAAGATGGCAGATTAAGAGTTAAGGTTCAATTAAAGTTAGAAAAGAAAGCCAACAATGATGTTTCTGTTTATCCTGTTCTCGTTTTAAAAGATGAAGATGGAGTTCAAGTCATTAACGGCTGGTACCAGATGGAATTAGGTGATTCTGAAAAATCCAAATTTGATTCTTTTGTAAAGGGTGATGTTGGTTCTGTTGTAGATTTCGTATTCATCAATGAATTCTCAGCTGATTATTTCAATACTGCATTAAAAAGATCAGAAACATTTTCTATTGACAAATTAGCTATTGAAGAAATAGTAAAAGAAAAGGATCCTGTTGTATCAGAACTTGAAGCTTTGAATCAAATTGCTAAAGAAGCAGCAAAAATGGCAGAAGACTACGATGATGAAGATTATGAAAAAGCTCTTAAGTCAGCAGAAAGATCATTGAAAGCTGCAGAAAAAGTTCTTGAAATGGAAGAAGATCTTCTCGATATGATGGATGATTTAGATTGGTAATAAAAATTAATTACAAACAAATAAATATAGAATTATGGAACAATTCGCTGAAAGACAAAAGGCAAATTCTGGTTTGAGCACAACATCATTAGTATTAGGTATAATTTCAATTGTAATCTCTATAATACCAATAGTCAATTACTTAATATATGTATTAGCTCCTGTGGGACTCATTTGTGTTATCATTGCTATTATCAAGGGTCAAAGCCTGGCAAAATCTATCATAGGAATTATACTTTGTTTAGTGTCAGTTGTAGCACCTATTGTACTCGGAGGATTTATCATAGAATATCTTTTAGATATACTTGATTTATTCTGATTTTAAAACAACAAATCAATTTAGTTCAAAGAAAGTTGTCTACTTTAGGCAACTTTTTTTTTATTATAAAAATAATACAAAAAATCTTTAGCCTTTTGCCTTTCGTCTTTAGCCTTTTCTTATCTTTGTAGAATTGAAAATTAATAAAGAGTCAAATGAACAAATTTACAGAACCTTCTTATATTCCGCCATTTACGGTCACAGATGAGATGACATCTTTAGTTATTGAAATAGCGGAAACTCTTGGAAGGATGTCTGTAAATGATAAAGATATACCAACTCCAACGTTAAGAAAAGAAAATCGCATCAAAACAATTCATTCTTCTTTAGCAATAGAAAACAATTCACTTTCGCTTGAACAGATAACAGCAATCATCGAAGGAAAGCGTGTTCTTGGACCACCTAACGAGATTTTGGAAGTTATGAATGCTAATGAAGCATACAACATTCTATTTGAGTTAAATCCATACAAAGAGGAAGATCTTCTCAAAGCACATCGTCTCATGATGACAGATTTGGTAAAAGAAAATGGCATATACAGAAGCGATGGTGTAGGTGTTTTTGATGGACAGAAGTGTATTCATATGGCTCCTCCAGCGATACGTATTCCTTACTTGATGAAAGAGTTGCTGTCTTGGGTAAAAAAAACAAAAGTACATCCGTTAATTAGCAGTTGCGTTTTCCATTATGAATTTGAATTCATTCATCCTTTTGCTGATGGAAATGGTAGAATGGGGCGTATGTGGCAAACATTATTATTGATGCAATGGAAACCTATTTTTGCTTGGATTCCGGTGGAAACTATTGTTAAAAAACATCAACAAGAATATTATTCATCTATTGCTCAAAGTGATAAAGCTGGAAATAGTACGATTTTTATCACTTTTATGCTGAAATGTATTTTAGATTCTCTTCAAGAAATCGAAGAAAGTAACCAAAAAAGTAACCAAAAAAGTAACCAGAAACTTCTTGATGCAGTATCAAAGAATCCAAACATAACAATACGAGAATTACAAGATTTTCTCGGTATGTCGGAAAGTGGAGTGAAGAAAATCATACGCAAATATAGGGAAGCTGGAATGCTAGTTAGAGTTGGAGGAGCAAAAGGCGGTCACTGGAAAATAATAATCAATTGAATTAAATAATTAAAAACAACACATTTATAATCATGAACAGAAAATTATTTTTATCATTTATTTTTACATTATTCTTATTGTCAGCTAGCGCACAGCAGCGTCTCATTTATCAAATGTATTCTATCGGTCATAGCGGCGACACAACTTTCGTGGAAGTGAAACGCTTTGGCAATCAGTTGAAAATACAAGATATAAATACATTCGATGGCGAAATGATTCCTGGAATTTCTGAAGACATCACTTACGTTGATTATGCTGCTGACAGTGCGTATTTTCAAATGAAATATGCCGACGGCGATTCTTACTTCGCTTCTTTTTCTTTGAAATCTAATATCGAATTCTCTGAAGAAGGCAACGAAATGGTAAACGGCTACGATTGCAAGAAGTATCGTACCAGCATCAATTCTAATACGATAGAAATATGGATGACAGAGACTCTCGGATACAACGCGACTCCTACATTAAGTCGTGGCGTTCTTGATGGCGTCATGATTCGTCAAATCGTTAACGGTGGTAGTGTCTTTGAGTTAAAAAATATTAAGAAAGATAAGAAACTGAAAAAAGAAACCATTCCTTCCGACCTCGGAAAACGCGTCTCTACAAGAGATATCGACAAAATTGCAAAAGACAAACTCATCATCAAGATTCCTGTCTTCAACGAAGAACAGATTCATTTCGCTGAAATAGAGAAGTTTAAAGGCGAAATTCCTTACGACTCGGTAATCCATTTCTCATACGGAACCTTGATTCTTAAAAGAATGAATCTCGAGACTTTGCCAGAACATTATTCTTATTTCCTTGATGTTAGACAAAAGTCAAACGGCGATGCTTATGACAGACCGGCGTCTATCTTCGTGAT
>JAFOBJ010000020.1 GCA_017381865.1 Bacteroidales bacterium | reverse complement strand
TTTCGTGCTATTGCACTCCATCACCTGCCTATTGTCTGCCGTTCCTCCGGAACTTCAATATTAGAATATATTGGTAAATATTTTAAATTTAGGATAGAAAAAAAGACAGGTAATTTGGGCTGTTTTGTATGCCCATTACCTTCTTTTTTTCGCTCAACTGCCAACCATTTTTGGCAACATTACCGCAAATAGTATCATAAACTTGTAGTCTTGTAGTCTTGTTGACTTTTTGACTTATCACTCTCCCCAGTAGTTATAATTCTCTACATCTTTCATCAGTTCTCGCACAGCGGCTTCGAGTTGTTCGTCAATGCCTTCAGCGAGTTTCTCTGGAGTGTTTCTTACTTTAACATCTGGTTCAAGCTGTGAGTTTTCAAGATAGTAACCATCTTGTGTTCTGTAACCAACTGTTGGCAAACCGAAGTACATGCTTTCATCTTGCAATGTCTCCCATGTCACGCTACTCATTGTTCCTGGGACTGGCATACCGACGAGTTTACCCATTTTCTTATATTTATAAACCCATGGTGTTCCATGAGCATTGCTGTAATTTGCCTCGCACATCAGCATGATAGAAGGTTTTACATAACGACGTGATGGCATAACGCAAGCCACGCTGTCGCGGATGACTTGTTCGAGATATTTCTCGCCGCTGAATAAAATTTCGATATCTTCATGCAAACGTCCGCCACCATTGAAACGAGTGTCGATGACAATGCCTTTTCTCTTGTTGTATTTTCCAAGAATGTCGGCATAGACATCACGATAACTGGCGTCGCCCATGCTACGAATGTGGACATAACCCAAAGTTCCATTAGAAAGACTATCAACGACTTCTGCATTATGTTTAATCCAGCGTTGATATAACAATTCGTTCTGAGTTCCTTTTGAAATAGGTTTTACAATCTCTTCCCAACGTTTCTTTGTGTCAGGATTATAAACAGAAACCAAGACTTGTTTTCCAACTTTTTTATTTAAAAGAGGATAATAATCCAACTCTTTTGTAATTTCAACGCCATCGATTTTCTCGATTATACAACCAGCTTCAACTTTAGAATGATTCTTATCGAAAGGACCTTTTTCAAGAACCTCATCGACGAGAAGTCCGTCGCCATTATAATTCACATCGAAGAGAAGGCCGAAGTAAGCTGTAACATCTCCATTCTTTCCATTAGATGTCATTCCGCAACCAGAATGAGAAACATTAAGTTCACCGAGTATCTCGCTCATCAATTCTGTAAAGTCGTAGTTATTGTTGATATGCGCCAAGAAAGGATAGAAATCCTTCTTAATCTGTGCGAAGTCTGCGCCGTTGCTGTCTCTTCTGAAAAGACGTTTGTTTTCTTGCAAGAAGATGTGATTGTACATATATTCACGTTCAGCAGCGCGGTCGAGCGACATTGTCGCATCATATTTAATAGGTGTAGCTTTGCCGCCTTTTGTTTCGATAGTCTGAAGATTGCCGCCAGACAAGACATAAAGTTTGTCACCTTTCTTATTCAATTGGATTTCAGCGCCACCCATACCGAGTTTCTTCAAAATTTTAGTAGACTTCTCGCGAACATCGAGTTCCCAGAGGTCGTAGCCTTTTTCAAAAGCACTGAGGAAGAACAACTTATCGCCATCTTTTGAAAGTGAAACGCCAGAAAGTCGCGACGACATCGGAGTGAGACGTATGATTCTATCTTCAAGTCCGTCAAGCTCAACGACGATGTCTTTTTTCTCTTCAGATTTCTTGTCGTCTTTCTTTTCTTTCTTATCTGATTTTTCCGCTACATCTTTCGCCATTTTTTCCTCTTTCTTCAAAAGCTCGTATTCTTCTTTCGAAAGACGGAATTTATCGTAAGCCTCTTGATTTAAAAATGCAATGAAAGCATCGTCCTGACTTCCCCAAGAAGCATGTGAACGCATACCGTAACGATTTGATATAAAAGTAATTGCATTACCATCCAAAGCCCATTTTACATTTGAAGTAATATAACCGTCATTTGTAATATTGTAAATCTTCATATCGCCATTTGCTGAAACAATGCCGACATCAGAATATGGGTCGCGCATATTTGTTATCAAAGAAAGGGCAAACCATTTACCATCAGGCGACCATTCATAATCAAAACAATAGTCGTCGTTGCGATAATGCTGAGTTCCGTCAGTGATTTGACGCACTTTTTTAGTTTCTAAGTTAATAACTTTTAAGATATTTCTATTTTCAAGATAAGCCAATTCCTTTCCGTCAGGAGAAAATTTAGGCACACCACGTTCAATGCCGTCATCATCAAACAAACGTTCTTCATTGATTAATGTCGCATAAGTAAAGTTAATTTCTTCTTTACGAGCGACTTCAGCCTTATAAAGATTAAAATATCCGTCGCGTACAGAGACATAAACGAGCGATTTTCCATCAGGAGAAAATGTTGGATAAGCCTCAGCTTCAGGAGTATGAGTAATTTGTTTTGTTGTCTGATATTCATCTGAAGTGACGAAAATCTCACCGCGAGCCACGAAAGCGATGAGGTCGCCATCAGGAGTTATAGTTATGTCTGAAGCCTTGCCAAATTTACCAAGTTCCGGAGTTTCTTCCTGGTCGTTAACGATTTGTATTTCAACTTTCTTTGGCTCGCCGTCGAGAGTCTGAGTATAAATCTCACCTTGGAAACCATAGCACAACAATCCTTTGTCGGAGACACTTAAAAATCTCACAGGATACGTTGGGAAATCGGTGATTTTCTGTGCGTTATTCACTTCATTCACAGCTGCTTTATACACATTGAAGTTACCGCCTTCACCTTCGCTGAGAAATACGAATTCTTCTTTGTTTGGAAGGAAACGTGGGTCACGGTCTTCACCAATGTTTGCAGTTAGAATTGTATGCGATTTATCTTTCGCATTATAGTAAACGATGTCGCGAGCCACAGAAGAAATCTGGTGTTTACGCCATTCATCTTCGCCGCCTTTTTGGTCATAATAAAGGAACGACTCACCGTCACTGTCGAAAGAAATGCTGCAAACATTCACAGCTGCGACTTGTTGAGAGCGGCCGCCATCGACTGACACCTTATACAATTCGCGCATCCATCCTGTAGGAAACTGCACGTTATCGGCATCTTTTTGAATATTAGCAGAATAATAAATCACGCTGTCGTCAGGAGAAAAAGCCAAAGGTATTTCTGAAGCAGAATTCGTTGTCACGCGCTTTGCGACACCGCCATTTACCGACACGACATAAATATCAAAATTTGCGTTTCTGTCAGAAGCGAAAGCGACATATTGACCGTCATTCGACCAAATAGGATTGAAATCGTAAGACGAATTCGTTGTCAGTTGTTGCGCGATTCCGCCTTCTGCATCAACGACATAAATATCACCTTTGTAAGCAAAAGCAATTTTATCTCCTTGAGGAGAAATCACGTTATAGCGCATCCACAATGGCTGTTGGCTATTGGCTGTTGGCTGTTGGCTATTGGCCGTTGGCTGTAAGCCAAATAAAATCATTAACAAAATCACCAACAATCTTGTGGTCTTGTGGTCTTGTAGTCTTGTAGTCTTTTTCATATCTCAAAACTTAATATTATTCTTACCGCCCATTCTTAACTTAATTCCTGTTATGACTTTTTTGGTATATTCAGGGAAATCACTTTTCATAATCCAATCATAATATTGAGGTTCGATGCGGAACACATCTTCTACCCTTTTATCTTTATGTTTTCCGAATTTAAACACCTCTTTACCTTCCTCATCGAAAACGATTTGTCCCATAAGGTCAGCGTTTTTATTATGATATGAGAAAGCAGAAAGCTGTTGCATATCATTTTGCACAGGAACAGATGTAACACCTTTATTATCAGTATATTCTCTATCTTTATACATATCTAGCATTGCCATCATAACTTCATATGTCGCCATAGTATCGGCGGAAGCGGAATGAGCGTCTTCAAGTTCTTTATTCATGAAGAAACGATATGCGCCTTTGAGAGTTCTAGGCTCCATTTTCATAAAAATATTCATCACATCGATGACTTGTCGCGACTCGATGTCGAATTCCACATTAGCGCGGATGAACTCCTCGACCAACATTGGAATATCGAATTTTATTATGTTATATCCAGCGATGTCGCTTGCACCGAAGAACTTTTTTATCGACGGAGCCAGCTCCTTAAATGTCGGACAATCCTTCACGTCGTTATCGGAGATATGATGTATCGCCGTTGTTTCTGGAGGAATCGGGCAGCCAGGATTGACAAGCCAAGTCTTTTGTTCTTCTTGTCCGTCAACATTGATTTTCAATGCACTAATTTCAACAATTCGATCATGAACAGGATTTAAGCCTGTTGTTTCCAAATCGAAAAACACTATTGGTCTTCTTAAATTTAACTTCATAATTTCGGATAAAAAAATTGAACTTCAAAGGTAGTAAAAATTAATATTTGTAATAAAAGAAAATATTCAAAAAAGCTATCAAAGGTCAGTTATCTGTTATCTGCGACAACAAATATTGAAAGCTAATCAACTATAGCTGACTACCATTTATTTTTTTTCAAAAAAAAGTTCAGACTTTAATAATTTTCTTTATTTTTGCTAAATCAAAATTCATTCGTAGAACACAAATTTTTTGACAGTTATGGAAAATGAAAAGATGAACAATCGTGAGGAATTGTTTTCGAAGGCAATACGCGCTGGCAAACGTACATATTTCTTCGATGTAAAAACAACAAAAGGTGAAGAGAAGTATATAACCATCACTGAAAGCAAACGTCGTTTCAGCAATGAACAAAACCGTTTCTTCTATGAAAAACACAAACTTTTCTTATATAAAGAAGATTTCGAAAAATTCAGCAACGCATTAAAAGACACATTAAACTTCATCGAGACAGGCGAATATCCAGAAGGATATTTTGACGAGCCAAAACACGAAGACTTCGATGACGACAAGTCAATTGACGCATGGTTTGATGAATTAGACAAATAATGGCTAAAGACAAAAGTCTAAAGGCTAAAGTTTAGGGGAGCTGCTATATTATAGTGGCTCTTTTTTTTATTGGCTAAAGACAAAAGGCTAAAGGCTAAAGTCAATGGTCAAAAGTCAAAAAAAATTGTTGAAAACTTCTCCCTAAACGTCTCTGTTTTTTACAATAAAAATTATATCTTTGTAGTTTAATAAATAAATCAACAAGAGATGGGAAAGATAATAGCTATAGCCAATCAAAAGGGCGGAGTTGGCAAGACAACGACTGCCATCAATTTAGCAGCGAGCCTTGCAGTCCTTGAGCATAAGACATTACTTATCGACGCTGATCCTCAAGCCAACTCGACATCAGGAGTGGGCTTCGACCCTAAAGAAATCGAGGGCAGCATCTACGAATGTATCATCGACAACGTCAATCCACAAGATGTAATCAAGGAGACAGAGACTCCAAACCTATTTCTTTTACCGGCGCACATCGACCTTGTCGGTGCTGAGATTGAAATCATCAACTTGCCACAACGCGAGAAAATGATGAGCAACGCACTCTCCAGCATCAAAGACGAATACGACTATATCATCATCGACTGCTCTCCATCTTTAGGTTTAATAACAGTAAACGCTTTGACGGCAGCCGACTCTGTTATCATTCCCGTACAATGTCAGTATTTCGCTCTTGAAGGACTAGGCAAACTGCTCAACACAATAAAAATCGTCCAAAGCAGATTTAACCAAGAACTCGACATCGAAGGCATCTTGTTGACAATGTTCGACTCTAGAACAAGAATTTCAAAACAAGTCGTGACAGAAGTGAAAACGCACTTCCAAACTATGGTGTTCGACACAATCATCAATGTCAACACCCGACTCAGCGAAGCTCCTAGTTTCGGACAGACAGCCATCATGCACGACGCGACAAGCATCGGCGCAATAAATTATCTTAACCTTGCAAGAGAAATATTAAAAAACAACGAAAATGTCATTACAGAATAAAAAAAGAGGATTAGGCCGCGGATTAGACGCCATCTTACAAAGCCCAGAAACAGACATCACTTCATCTGACATTTCTGGCAACTATGTGGCAGGTGCCGTGGCAGAACTGAACATCGACTTTATTGAAGCCAACCCATTCCAACCTAGAACAGACTTCGACGAGACAGCTCTCAACGAGTTGGCAGAGTCAATAAAAATACAAGGCGTGATACAACCAGTCACCGTCAGAAAAATGGGACGCGACAAATATCAGCTCATCTCTGGCGAACGCCGTCTCCGCGCATCAAAGATGGCAGGTCTTAAAACAATACCTGTATTCATCCGCGTCGCCAACGACGAACAAATGCTCGAAATGGCATTGATAGAAAACACTCACCGCGAAGGCCTCAACGCCATAGAAATCGCACTTTCTTACCAACGCCTCATCGAAGAGTGCAACATCACTCAAGAACAACTCAGCGAAAAAGTCGGCAAAGACAGAAGCACCGTGACAAACTTCTTACGTCTTCTTAAATTGCCTCCAGAAGTGCAAGTAGCATTACGCGACGGTTTCATCTCAATGAGCCAGGCTCGCGCCATTATCAATATCGATGATAAAGCAAAACAACTTATCATATTAAAAGAAATCATCGACAAAGACCTAAGCGTCAGACAAGTGGAAGAACTCGTACGTTCTCTTAACACAAAAAATATTAAGACAAAAAAACAAAAGGACGTATTGCCAGAAGCTTTCATCTATAAAGTCGACTCTCTATCAAAGTCTTTGAACACAAAAGTGAAGATAAATCGCAACAGCAAAGGCAAAGGAACTTTGACAATCAATTTCAAAAATGACGAAGATTTTGAAAGACTTATCGCTATAATCAACAAAAATTGATTTTTGAAATGTTAAAACGCTTCCTGATATTGTTATTGATGACTTTTGCTGCGACAAGCTCCGTCTTTGCAAAAAACGACAGCATTGCCGAGCCAAAGAAACATAACCCTAAGAAAGCGACGATTTATTCTGCCGTACTTCCAGGTTTGGGTCAGGCTTACAACAAAAAATACTGGAAAATACCCATCGTCTATGCAGGCATCGGAACAATAGCCTACATCATCGACATGAATAGCGACGGCTACAGAGATTACAGAAAAGCCTACGATTACAAAAGCGGAATCATCACAGAAGCCGATGACGAAATAATAAACATCGCAAAAAGATATTCAGGCGAAAACCTCATAACAATAAGAGATTATTATCGGCGTAACATGGAACTCAGCTGGATAATAATGGCACTCTGGTACGGTCTGAATATCATAGACGCTACCGTCGATGCTCATCTATTCGAATACGACATCAGCGATGACCTGACACTGAAAGTTGAACCCGCATTACAAAGCAATTACGCTTATTGGGGACAAGAAATGGGAACGGGATATGGGAAAAGTTATGGCGTTTCTCTTAAATTAAAATTTTAAGACAATGAAAATAATATTGTTAGGATACGGAAAAATGGGTCACGAAGTGGAGAAAATAGCTCTGCAACGCGGACACGAAATATTAGCCAAAATAGACAACGAAAACGACTGGAATTCATTTAGGAATTCTGGAATCCTGGAATCCTGGAATTCTGGAGAGCCTATTGTTGCAATAGAATTCAGCACTCCTGCGACAGCATTCGACAATATCAAACGTTGCTTCGACATGAATATTCCTGTGGTTTGCGGAACGACAGCTTGGTATCAGCATTTCGACGAGATAAAAGAAAGATGCGAAAAAGACAAACAAGCCTTGTTCTATGCGCCAAACTTCAGCATCGGAATGAATATCATGTTCATGCTCAATCAACAACTCGCCAAAATAACAGAAAAATACGATTACAAATTAAGCCTCACAGAGACTCATCATATTCATAAACTCGACAAGCCTAGTGGCACTGCAGTGAAACTCGCTAACGACATCGTGGATAATAATAAAAATTATGATTCATGGAAGTTGAGCGAAGAATGTACAATGCAGAATGTTTTACCGATTGAGGCGATTCGTGAAGGCGAATATTTCGGCATTCATGAAGTAAAAGCAGAGTCATCATGCGACATCATCAGCCTTCGTCACGAGGCATTCAGCCGTGAAGGTTTCGCAACCGGAGCCGTAATAGCAGCGGAATTCCTCATCGGCAAAAAAGGATTATTCACAATGAACGACTTATTAAACTGTTAAAAAATAAACCATGTTATCATTCATTTTATTCATATTGTTAGTTCCAGCATTATTTACACTTCCAATCGTATTCTGCTGGGGACTTTTCGAAAAAGCAGGTCACAAAGGATTTTATTCCGTCATACCATATTACAATCTTTTCATATTATCAAAAATAGTGAACTGCACACAATGGTGGTGGTATCTTTTATTATTCCTGCCATACATCAATTTCTTCACTATGATGTTAATGTTCATCGACTTAGCCAAGTCATTCGGCAGATTCAAAATTTGGGAGATTGTATGCGCTGCTGTAGTTCCATTCATCTTCTTCCCTATCGTAAACAGTCAAAACTCAAAATACAGCGACCCAAGAACGACACCATTTCCTAAAAAAACACCAGTCCGCGAATGGCTCGATGCTATAGTCTGGGCTGTAGTTGCAGCATTGATAATCAGAACATTCCTATTTGAAGCATATACAATTCCATCATCAAGTATGGAAAAATCGCTTTTAGTCGGCGATTATTTAGTCGTAAGCAAAATCGGCTACGGACCACGCGTTCCAAACACTCCGCTTGCATTTCCATTCGTACATCACACCTTGCCATGGTCAAAAACAGCAAAGTCATATATCGAAAAACCACAGCTTCCTTATAAACGTCTGCCTGGCACGACAGAAATAAAACGCAACGACCCGATAGTATTCAACTTTCCAGCTGGCGACACAGTGAGCGAAGTATATCAAAGTAACGTAACATTCTATCAATTATGCCGTTACTTCGGAAGAGATAAGGTTATGAACGACAAGAAACAATTCGGCAACATCATAACACGTCCTGTCGACAAACGCGAGAATTATGTAAAAAGACTCATCGGAATGCCAGGCGACACCTTGCAAATCATAGACGGAATCGTTTATATCAATGGTAAAATTGGCGAACAACCAAATGAAATGCAACATAATTATTTGGTCAAAATCACCAGCAACGGCATCAATCCTAAGATTTTAGAAAAATATAACATCACAGAAGGCTACAGAACAGCACATGCCGACGAACTTATTTTCAATATGACCGCCGACATCGCTGAAGAATTCAGAAAACTTCCATTCGTGAAATCAGTCGAAAGAAGAATAGCTCCAGCTGGAACTGAAGTCTCTGACGACATTTTCCCTAACGACACAACACATTTCAAATGGAATGCCGACAACTTCGGTCCTATCGTGATTCCACAAGAAGGCAAAACTGTTAAAATCAATACAGAAAACATAGCTCTTTACGATAGAATCATCAGAGCTTACGAACTTAACGATATGAAAATCAAAGACGGAAAGATTTTCATCAACGGAAATGAAACAGACGAATATACATTCAAGATGGATTATTATTGGATGATGGGCGACAATAGGCATAATTCTCAAGACTCCAGATTCTGGGGTTATGTTCCAGTCGACCATATTGTTGGAAAACCAGTATTCGTATGGCTTTCAATGGATAAGAACACAGGCAAAATACGTTACAACAAAACATTCAGATTTGTAGATTGATATGGGATATAACAGAAACAAACCAATTGAAAACACTATAAAAGACGAGGAACCTATCGAAAAAATCGTCGAAGACAAGGATAAAGAAAAAGCGAAAGGCGAAAATAAGGGTAAAGGCGAGAAAAAAAACAAGCCAAAAACCAGCAAGACAGCCACTCGCAAAAAAGAAAGAGACCCTCGCATCAGAATAAGCTTCGGCGTATTCTTTATGTTATTGAGTATCTTTATCTTATTATCTTTCATATCCCATATTATAGGATATAACCTGACAGGCAATTTCGGGGAAACTATTGGCTTATGGCTAAGCGAAAACGCTTTCGGCATCGGTTCCTTCTACCTGATATTCCTCCTGTTCATCGCTGGTTCCATACTTTCATTCAAAGGACCTAAAATCAAAGTGGTTACAATCTGTAAATACGCCTTGATGTCATTAGTATGGCTGCCTTTATTACTCGCATCAGTATTGCCAAACACACAATCTTTCGACACTTACTACGGCGTCGTCGGTTTATACATCCACGATTTACTAGAACCTTTCATCAAAGAATTAGGAATCTATATCTTATTGGCATTCTTCGCTTTCATTTATATACTCTTCACTTTCGAATTTAAAATGCCGACAATAAATTGGGAAAATAAAAATAATGAAAACGAAATTGACAACGACAACAATAATGATGAAGAAATTGAAGATGAAGAAATTGAAGAAAAAGAAGAAGTCGTAAAACCAATTTATGATTTTGAAGAAAATAAAAACGAAGAAATTGAAGACGAAGACGAGTATGAAGATGAAGAAATTGAGATTACTGTAAAACATATTAATCGTAACTCAGACTCTAACTCTAACTCTGACTCTGACGTTGAGGATATTGAAATAATTGACATAACACCAACTCCAAAACAGTTGCCTTATAAAGTTGAAGAAACTTCTGTAATTGAAGAAACACCTATGGAAATTATCGCCACAGAAGTTGAAGCCGAAGACGACGGTTTTGAAGATGTCGTTGTTACACCAAAAGTCCAAATCTCTCCAAAGGAAAACAGCGATGAAGTCAATGCTGACGACATTGATATGGAAGTAACAGCTCTGACAGAAGAAAAACAAGCAGATGAAATTGTCGAGCATTTCGGTTTGGAAACCGACTTCGACCCTAAATTGGAATTGTCTAGTTATAAACTTCCTCCTTTAGATTTGCTTAAAGACTACGGAGAAAGCACCAGCAATGTCGACAGAGAAGAACTTGAAGCCAACAAGAAACGCATCGTCGACACATTGGCAAATTACAATATCACGATTGACAAAATCAAGGCGACCATCGGTCCTACTGTCACATTATACGAAATCATTCCTGCTGCCGGCGTGAGAATCTCAAAAATCAAAGGCTTACAAGACGACATCGCGCTTTGTCTTTCAGCTATAGGAATTCGTATCATCGCCCCTATTCCTGGCAAAGGAACCGTGGGTATCGAAGTGCCGAACCAAAAGCCACAGATGGTTTCAATGAGAACAGTCTTAGGTTCAGAACGCTTCCAGACATGCGGTTACGAACTTCCTTTCGGCGTCGGAAAGACTATTTCCAACGAGAGTTATGTCGCCGACCTCGCCAAAATGCCTCACATCTTGATGGCTGGCGCAACAGGTCAAGGTAAGTCTGTCGGTATCAACGCTATCATTTCATCGTTGTTATACAGCAAACACCCAGCCGAACTCAAGTTCGTCCTCGTCGACCCTAAAAAAGTTGAATTGAGTCTCTATAAAAAGATAGAACGTCATTTCTTGGCAAAACTCCCTGACGCAGAAGAAGCTATCATCACAGACGTAAGAAAAGTCGTCAGAACACTCAACTCTTTATGTATCGAAATGGACCAACGTTATGAGTTGTTAAAAAATGCTCAAGTTCGTAACATCAAAGAATATAATGCCAAGTTCATCGCCCGTAAGTTAAATCCTTACGACGGACATCATTTCTTGCCTTATATCGTTTTGGTCGTTGACGAATTTGCCGACCTCATCATGACAGCAGGTAAAGAAGTCGAGGCACCTATCGCACGTCTGGCACAGCTTGCCCGTGCTATCGGCATCCACCTCATCATCGCAACACAACGTCCTTCTGTTAATATCATCACAGGTTCTATCAAAGCGAACTTCCCAGCTCGTATCGCATTCCGCGTTATCTCACGCGTCGACTCCATGACAATCCTCGACACAAACGGAGCCGACCAGCTCATCGGTCGCGGCGATATGCTATTGTCAACAGGCAACGACCTCGTCCGTCTGCAATGTGCTTTCATCGACACTCCAGAAGTGGAAGAAATTACAGACTTCATCGGCTCTCAAAGAGGATATGCTGAAGCTTATAACTTACCAGAATGCCCAGATGAAAAAGATGAAGGCGTAAGCAAAGAAAGCATCAACCCTGACGAACGCGACCCTCTCTTCGAAGAAGCCGCTTATATCATCGTTCAAACTCAACAAGGTTCTACTTCAATGCTGCAACGTAAGTTGAAACTCGGTTACAACAGAGCTGGACGTATCATCGACCAACTCGAAAAAGCAGGCATCGTCGGTCCTTTCGCCGGCAGCAAACAACGTGAAGTAAGAGTCGCCAACGAAATGGCTCTTGAACAATTCCTTAAAGACTTGAACTTTGGCAATGACTCTGACATTTAAACGCATGACTTTAAACTCTAAACTATGAAAAAATATTTGTTTTTGATATTATGTGGATTAATGAGTCTTAACATAATGGCTCAGTCTGCTGAGGATTTCCTTAATAAAGTCATTGAGAAAAACAAATCCTACAACGACATCAGCATCATCTTCAATTATAGATATGGCAACAATGAAGATGTCAGCGAAAAGATGAAAGGGTTTGCTTACATGAAAGGCGAAGCTTATCTGTTAAAAATGGATGGTCAAGAGATGATCAGCGACGGCACAACACTATGGACTTACCTCATCGACGAACAAGAAGTAATGATAAGCGAAGTGTCTGAAGATAACAACAACTCCCCGCTCGCTATCATCAATTCTTTCTCAGAAAACGTGGAAGTAAGCTTCGAACATTGCAGCAATGCCGACTTAACACATCTCTTCATAAAGGAAAAGGAAGAAACGACTTTCAAAAGCATAAGCCTGTATGTCAAAAACGAAGATTTGAAAATACACGAAATTGACATCCATAATTTAGATGGCAGTTATTTAATATACTCTATTGAAAGTTTCCATACCAACCAAGACCTTCCTGATAGCATGTTCTTTTTCGATGAGAAAATACATCCTAATGTGGAAGTTATTGATATGAGATAAGCTTTGAGTCATGAGATGTGAGCTGTCAAATTGCTCTTTGCTCATAGCCCATTGCTCACAGCAAAAATTACAAATTAGGAGTTATGAATTATGAATTAATCATAGAAATAATTGCTGTTGCAACTGGTTTGCTCAGCGTCTGGTATTCCAAGAAAATCAACGTTTTGGTCTTCCCTATCGGAATTATCAGTGTATTGTTATATGTCTTCATATTCATAAAAAACGGTCTGTTCGCCAATGCCGTCATCAACTTCCTTTATTTCGTAATCAGCGTCTTCGGATGGTGGAATTGGCTAAAGGCTAAAAGCAAAAGGCTAAAGGCTGAAGAACTATCTGTTACCTTTTTAAATACAAGACAAAGAATTTTAACATTGGCGATAGTCTTTGTTCTTTTAATAATTTCAAAGATATTCACTTCAGACGTACCGACATTCTTGGATTATTTCACCGGAGTCTTGGGTTTAGGCGGAATGTTGCTTACAGCTTTAAAGAAAGTCGAGAACTGGGTTTTATATCTGCTCTGCGACATAATATTAATTCCGCTTTGTATTGTCAACGGATTATATCTTACAGTCTTACAATATCTTATTTACGCAATCATTGCTGTAATGGGTTGCATCAGCTGGAGCAAGGAGGCGAAGAAAAATGTTTAAGATTGCAATCATAGGACCCGAGTCAACAGGAAAATCAACGCTTGCCGAAAAATTGGCAAAGCATTTTAACATAGATTATATTCCTGAATATTCAAGAATTTATCTTGAAAACTTCGAAGGTCAATATACAGAAAACGACGTCGTTGAGATTGCAAAAGGACAATATAATCTCATTTTAGAAGAAGAGAAAAAAAATCCAGAGATATTGATTGCCGACACAGAAACTATAGTCTGCAAAATCTGGGTCGAATACGTTTTCAAACATTCTAATGAGACAATCGACAATATTTTAAAGCAACAAGACTTTGACTTATATCTTCTCTGCGACATCGACTTACCTTGGGTTTACGACCCTTTGAGAGAAAATCCTAACATCGAAGAACGTAAGGAACTTTTCGACATTTATAAAAATACATTAACAAAAATGAATGTTCCTTTTGAGATTGTCAATGGCGACGATGAGGAAAGAGTCAATAACGCGATTAATATAATCAACAAATATCGTCATGAATAAAGAAAGAAAACATATAGTTTTTCTAGCACGCTGGTATCCGCATCGCTACGACCCGATGTTCGGTCTGTTCGTACAACGTCATGCAGAAGCAGCCGCTTTGTTCAACGATATTACGGTTATTTATTGTAATGAGCAACGAGCCATGAGCAACGAGCCCAATGCCCACAGCTCAAAGCCCACAGCTCAAAGCAAATTTGAAATCGTAAGGACGAACGAAAATAATGTCGATACGATTCGTGTTTATTATAAAAAACCAAAAAACAAAATTCAATCCTTGATTCGTTTCTATCGTGCCAACATGATGGCATTGAAATTATGTAAAAAACCAGATTTGATTCACGTTCATATCTTGACACGCTTGGGCGTCATCGCTTGGATTCAGAAGTTATTACATAAAACGCCTTATATCATTACAGAACATTGGTCGAGGTATTTGCCTGGCAACGACTTCGGCGGATTCTTGAGAAAATTATTTACTAAGATTGTCGTTCGCAATGCAGAGACCATCACCACTGTGACAGAAAATCTCGCCATCGCGATGAAGAATCACGAATTGAAAAACGACAATTACGTCGTGCTTCCTAATGTTGTGAATCTCGATATGTTTCATATTTCTGAAAAAAACAACAATCCTTGCAAGATAATTCACATCAGCTGTTTTGAAGACAAGTCTAAAAACATCAGCGGACTTTTGGAATCATTGAAGATTATTGACGACAAAGGCATCGACTTTCAATGCAAGCTCATCGGCGAAGGAATGGACTTGGATTTGATGAAAGAAAAAGCCAAAGAATTGCAATTAATTAATAAGGTGTCATTTACAGGTTTATTGCAAGGACAAGCATTAGCCAACGAACTTTCATCAGGAGATTTTTTGGTTTTATCCAGCAATTATGAAAATATGCCTGTCGTAATACTTGAAGCATTAGCATCAGGATTGCCTGTCGTAAGTACCAATGTCGGCGGCATAAAGGAAATGATTGACGACACCAAAGGCATTTTAGTCGAGCCAAGAAACAAAGAAGCACTTGCAGAAGCGATGATAAAAATGATTGAGACGCATAAAAATTACGATGCAAATTATTTAAGAAACAGCGTCATTGAGAAATACGGATACGAAAGCGTCGGAATGTTTCTATCGAGATTATACAACTAAGGGCTAAAGATAAAGGCTAAAGTTGTTGTTCTTTAGCCTTTTGTTTTTTTGCTAAGCACAATAAAGCAATCACATATACGTTGCAACTGCATAAAAATCAACAATCATGGAAAAGCTATTACTTATCATTTGCATTTTGTTTTCAATAACATTAAATGCTCAAACTGATTTCTCTTTCGGTCCAAAAATTGGTTATAAATCCAATGATTACAACTTCCCTCTTGGCGTTTCTTTAAAAAACAGAGGTAATTTAACATTAGGTGCATACGGCAGATTTATGTTCAATAACCTTGTAATTCAACCTGAGTTAATGTACAACTACATTACAATTGACTATTATAAATGTACTGGACCTGTTACGATAAAGAAAAACCATTCTTTTGCCTTACCAGTATATTTGGGATATCAATTCATCAATCGAGACAATTTCAACATGAGAGCTACTGCAGGTCCTATAGTGCATTTCAACATCGACTATTTTATAGAAAGCATGTATCAACAATTGAATTACAGATTCATGAACTTGGGAGCGGCGTTAAATTTAGGAGTTGACATTTACAGATTCACAATAGACCTCGGATATAGTTTAGGATTTACCAATGTATTCCATAATATTGATAATCCAAATATAAGACAAAACTCATTAACATTTACCGTAGGATACAGATTCGGTAAATAAGAAATTACAGATACAAAAAAGAGCTGCCGTCAATTAACAGCAGCTCTTTTTACTCTATTCCATCTATTCCAAATTCTCTATTATCAACTTCACGAATTCCGTATTAGCGAGATGTCCTGGTTTGAACGCCTTGACGTGACCGAGGATTGGTTTTCCTAATAAAGTCATATCACCGATTAAATCTAAAAGTTTATGGCGAGCAGGTTCGTTTTCAAAATGAAGCGTTGTATTATTAAGAATTCCTCCTTCATGAACGCCGACCGATTCCATATTGAACAGCTTCGCCACGCGTTGCAATTCCTCTTCCCCTACGAAGTTTTCCACAAACACAATTGCAGTAGAAAGGTCGCCGCCTTTGATAAGATTATGATTTAACAACATCTCAAGTTCTTGGAAGAACACGAAAGTACGACAAGGAGCTATTTCTTTTTCAAAGTCGTTCATATTTTCCAGAACTGCAGTCTGAGGTTTGAGGACCTTTGAGTTATAATCCACGCTCACTTCCATTCTGAAGTCATCGGCGGGCTCAATAACTATTTCGCAACCGATTTTAGGATGGAAATAAGTCAAGGACTTTTTAATGCGAAGATATTCTCTTTCAGCATTTTGTTCCTCGATGCCAGCCGTTTTCAGTGCTTCTATCATATTTCTTGCGCTGCCGTCTTGAATCGGAGGTTCTTCGCAATCGATGTCAATCAAGACATTATCAACGCCAGCGCCTCTAAGAGAAGCCAATATATGCTCAACGGTATAAACTCTCACACCATTTTGAGCTATCGTTGTTCCGCGTGAAGTATCGACCACATTTTCCACTTTCGCATCAACGACAGGCTGACCGTCGACGTCAACTCTTCTGAATTTTATGCCGTGATTTTCAGGAGCAGGATGAAATGTCAGAGTTCCTTTTTGTCCAGTATGCAATCCTGTTCCGCTAATACTAACGTCTTGTTTTATAGTTTGTTGTTTTTCCAGTTTCATTATTGTTTTTCACTTAGTTTTTTCTCGAGTTCCTCAACACGTTTAACCAGTTTCTCTATATTTTTAGTGTAGACCGACATTCTCAAGAAGTCTTTCAATTTCATAGCAGGATAACCCATAAGTTCCTCGCCTTCTTTTTTCACACTGCCGATAACTCCCGATTGCGCTGCTATTTTAGCATTATCCGCAATATGAATATGTCCGACAAAACCGACCTGACCACCTATCACACAATTAGTTCCAATCTTTGTCGAGCCACTTATTCCTGTCTGTGCCGCTATCGCTGTATCTTTGCCGATTTCAACATTATGAGCCACTTGAATAAGATTATCCAGTTTCACTCCGTCATGAATCCTTGTCGAACCCATTGTTGCGCAGTCGACACATGTATTTGCACCTATTTCCACATTATCACCGATTGTGACATTGCCGATTTGCGGTATTTTCTTATAACTTCCATCCTCTTGCGGAGCGAAGCCGAAGCCATCGGCGCCTATCACGCAACCAGAATGCAAGACACACGACTTACCAACAACTGTCTGCGCATAAAGTTTTGCGCCAGCATAAATAATTGTATCATCGCCGATTACAGAATCGTCTCCTATATAAGCCTGAGGATAAATCTTAACTCTATTGCCTATTTTCACTCTTTCTCCAATAAAAGCGAATTCGCCGATGTAAACATCATCGCCATAAGATGCATCTTTAGAGATAAAAGAAAGAGAAGAGACGCCGCTTTTAGATTGCATAAATTGCTGATAAAGGCCAAGCAACTGAGCGAATGCCGCGTAAGCATCAGGCACTCTGATGAGTGTAGCAGACACTTCACCTTGCAGCTCAAAATCGTTATTTATTAAAACGATAGAAGATTTTGTAGTATAAAGATATTGAGAATATTTCGGATTTGCGAGGAAACTCAACATTCCTGGAGCGCCCTCCTCTATTTTTGCGACATTATAAACCTTTACTTCAGGATCGCCTTCCACTGTTCCCGACAAAAATGTCGCTATCTGTATTGCTGAAAATTCCATACTTTTTTCCTTATAACGAGTTAAACTCATTTTTAATATTTACAACAGCATTTTCTCCCATTGGGTTTTCAAACGAAGCCAATTTTTGCGCAATCATCGCAACATCAGCATCAGGATTGTCATTAAATACAGCATTAACATTCTGCAAAACTTCCTCCTTTGCCAAGACAATAAATTGCCAAGTTTTCTCCGATACATAAAGACGTTGTGCCAAATTATGTTCAAACTCATCTTGAACATTTTGCAAAATTGAAAATTGAAAATCAATCCTTGAAATGCCTGGATGGAAAACACGTTTCACCAAAACAGGAAACTGAATGCGTTCGATATAAAGAAGAAGTCGTTCGTAAGCCTGTATCTTCAAAGGAACAATAAGTTTCAACGAAACAGACTTCAATTCACTATCATTTTTCATTCTATCAACAATATCGCCTTTAGATTTATCTTCTCTTTTTAACATAAAAACGCCGTAAACCACCACCAATATCGTTAATGCGAGAGATACTATATTAATAATATTCATAGTCAAAATATTTTATGCAAATATAACGAAAAACATTTTATCATTTTTGAAAATAATAGGTGTTTTTTATCGTAAAAAATAGTACTTTTGTAGGTTGAATAAAAACAGTTTTTTTAACATAAATTTTAAAATAAAAATACAAAATGGGAAACATCATTTTATCACAGAGAGTCAACAACATGGCAGAATCTGCTACATTAAAAATGACTCAATTAAGCCGTGAATTAAAAGCTCAAGGTATCGACGTTATTTCATTAAGCATTGGCGAACCTGACTTCAACACTCCAGTTGCAGCAAAACAAGCTGGTATCGATGCTATCAACAACAACGATACTCACTATCCTCCAGTTCCAGGAACACCAGCATTACGCAAAGCTATCGCTGAAAAATTAAAACGCGATAACGGCCTTGACTATACAGACGCAGACATCATCGTTTCAAACGGCGCAAAACAAGCTATCACAAACGTATTCATGGCTATCGTTGATAAAGGTGACGAAGTTATCATCCCTGCTCCTTTCTGGGTTTCTTATCCTGAAATGGTTAAATTAGCTGATGGTACTCCTGTTTTCATCAACACAACAGCTGAACAAAACTTCAAAATCACTGCTGAACAATTAGAAGCTGCTATCACTCCAAAAACTAAAGCTTTCATCTTCAGCACTCCATGTAACCCTTCTGGTTCTGTTTATACAAAAACTGAATTAGCTGCCTTGGCAGAAGTTTTCAAAAAATATCCTAACATCATCATCTTATCAGACGAAATCTATGAATTCATCCAATACGAACAAAAACACGAAAGTATGGGTCAATTCACAGAATTGAAAGACAGACTCGTCATCATCAATGGTGTTGCTAAAGGTTACGCTATGACAGGCTGGAGAATCGGTTACATTGCAGCTCCTAAAGCTATCGTTTCTGCATGCAACAAAATCCAAGGCCAATATACATCAGGTATTTGTACAATCGCTCAAGCAGCTTCTTTAGAAGCAATGAAGATGTCTCCTGAAAACTCAGAAGAAATCCAAACTATGCTCAAAGCTTTCAGAAACCGCCGCGATATGTTCTTCGAACTTTTAAGCGAAATCCCTGGAATTAAATTAAGCAAACCAGCTGGCGCATTCTATATGTTCCCTGAAATCAAGTCATACTTCGGCAAAACTGACGGCGAAACAACAATCAACAACAGCGATGACCTCTGCCTCTACTTATTAGACAAGGCTCACGTTGCTTGCGTTGGCGGCGCAGCTTTCGGCAATGACGAATGTATCCGTCTTTCATACGCTACATCAGAAGACAAACTCCGCGATGCAGCAGCAAGAATTAAAGAAGCTTTAAGCAAACTTAAATAAGATAATAAGTCTGTGAGTCAATGAGTCAATAAGCACTTGTTGACTCACAACTTTTCAACCCACCAACTTATTGACTTATCGACTTATTGACTTATCGACTTAAAAAAATGGAACATCTCTTCAATTCATTCAACGAAAAAAAAATCATGATTGTCGGCGACATGATGCTCGACATTTATATGAATGGTAAAGTTGAAAGAATTTCTCCAGAAGCTCCGGTTCCAATTGTTTCTGTCACAAAAACATTCTCCCGTCTCGGAGGAGCTGCCAACGTAGCCCAAAACCTCAAAGCATTAGGAGCTGAACCGATTTTATGTTCAATAACAGGCTCTGACGAAAAAGCTCACGACCTGATAACTCTTATGCTCGAACATAATATGAACATTTCGGGCATAGTGAAAAGCGACGAAAGAACCACTACCACAAAAGTAAGAATCATCGGCAACAACGCACAAATGTTACGCGTTGACACTGAAGACACATTCGACCTTACCGAAAAAGAACATGACTCTCTGTTAATAAAAATTAACGAAATCATAAACAAAGAAAAAATCGACGGAATAATTTTACAAGACTACAACAAAGGTGTCTTGACAGAAAAACTGATAAAAGAAATTATTTCCATTGCAAATGCAAAAAACATCCCCGTCGGCGTCGACCCAAAGAAAAAGAATTTCCTTGCTTATCAAAATGCCACATTCTTCAAACCTAATTTAAAAGAATTAAAAGAAGGCATCGGAATTTCTTATAAAGACAACAGCATTGAAGAAATCATAAAAGCCGTCGACATACTACACGAAAAGCTGAACTGCAGATACATTATGACGACATTATCAGAGCGAGGCGTTTTGATAAAAGATTATAACACAAATACTTATCATCATATTCCTGCTCACCTGAGAAAAATTGCCGATGTATCAGGCGCTGGCGACACAGTACTGAGCGTCGCAATGTTATGCCTAATCTGCAACGAAGAAGCCTACAACATAGCAGCATTGTCAAATCTAGCTGGCGGAATCGTCTGCGAAGAACTCGGCGCTGTACCTATTAATAAAGAAAGACTGTTCGAAGAAAGCAAAAAAATATAATAAATAAGACAAATATCCGTTTTCAACACATTATGAAAAATATATTTAAATTCTTATTATGCCTAAGTATCATTACTTGCATAACACCTAGTTTATTAAAGGCTCAGAACAAAAAGCCATTAAACCTTCCGTTTTATGATGACGAACCTTATCATTACGGATTTATCTTAGGCTACAACCAAATGCCACTCGCCATCGATTATATCGACAATTTTCAAAATGTAATTCATCCAGCAACAGAATTACCTTCAAGCGATATTTTCTACGGCGTTCCAGATGTTTTCTTGAATTCTGACTTTAAAATCACAGATATAAGTCCGCAGCTGACACACGGATTCACCGTCGGTATTGTCGGCAACTTACGTCTTTCCAAGCACTTCGACTTCAGATTTATCCCGTCATTAAGTCTGGGCGAAAGAAAAATCGTCTATCAGATGGTTTCTTTGCAAAAAGACCCAATAAGCGAAGTCATCAACGAAGTGTCAAGATCTATTCCTGTTTCCACTATTTCCACCTTCGTCGAATTTCCACTACAAATCAAATATAAATCAAAAAGATATTACAACTCAGCAGCTTACATCATTGCAGGAGCAAATTACAAAATCGACATGTCTTCGCATAAAAAAGCTTACGACGCTGAAAGCCGCCCTAAAACACTTATCTTTAACAGACATGACATCGCCGCAGAAATTGGCGCAGGATTCGATTTTTATACTGGCTATTTCAAACTAGGCGTCGAATTGAAAATGAGCTACGGCTTGCTCAATGTTGCAAAACAAGACAATTATTTGTTCACAAGCAGCTTCGACAACCTAAGAAATAAGACATTCCAACTTTCATTCACATTCGAATAATTTACAATTTGTGATATTTTCAGTATCTCAACCGATTTAAAAGATACAAAAAACAACGATAAAGTAGAAAAACCAAGACTTTTCTACTTTATTTATTTTATATAAACAACTAAAAATCAATACAATAAAAAAATATTTAAAAAAAATTATTTTTTCACTTGCGTGTAATAAAATTTTGTGTACTTTTGCAATCACAAAACACGGCGGTCTCTTCGTCTAGTCTGGTCAGGACGTCAGGTTTTCATCCTGGTAACAGGGGTTCAAATCCCCTAGAGACTACAAATAAAATTCACAGAGCCACTTCAAATTACGAGTGGCTTTTTTAGTGCTTATGGTAAATCATTTATCAATAAAACACATCTTTACCAAAAAGAGAATCCTATCTCTTTTAATAGCACTTTTAACAACATTCTTATTTAATACAAAAACTCAGGCACAAGAATTCGTGTATGGATTTACTGGTGGTCTGAACATGAATACCATCTATTCAAAAAACAACGAAAGCGGCCTGAAAATGGGACTAAATATCGGCGGATTGGCTCAATACAGATTAGATAACACAATGAGTATCACAGCCAATATAAAATTCTCATCAAAAGGACAGCAATACTCACAAATATTTAACGACCCTAACAATTATCACAAAATATACCACACTTGTTCGCTCTACTACTTCGACATTCCAATACTTTATCAATACACAATCAAAGATATGATTGGCGTCGAAGCAGGAGCATCTTTCAACTTCTGCTTAGGAGGAAAAGAAAAATCAAAAACGGGCAACGCCATGCCAGAAACAACAAAATTCGAAAAAGGAACCTACAATCCTTTTGAATTCGGATTGGTATTCGGATTTTTTACACGCGACCTCGGACAAAGTTCTTTCAATAACATTTTCATAGAATTCAGATATTTCATCGGATTAACAAATGTGATAAAAAACTCCGGAAGAAACACAAATGAAGGAGTTTTCCTCAACATAGGATACATCATTGAGAACCCATTAAAGAAACACTAATGACAAACACACAAGACAAAACACAATTACAGATAATACTCGGAAACCAATACAATCCTTATTTAAACCTCGCTGTAGAAAGCAAACTCCTCGACAACTTCCGCCCAAACACAATAAGCCTCTTCCTCTGGAAAAACAAACAAACCGTCGTTATTGGCACAAATCAAAATCCATATAGCGAATGCGATGTCGTTTCCCTATTAGACGAAGGCGGACACCTCGCAAGAAGAAGAACAGGCGGCGGCGCCGTATATCACGACTTGGGAAACCTTAACTTCTCTTTCGTCGCCGACAAAAACATCTATGATGTTAAAAAACAAATGCAAGTCATCCAAAAAGCTTTGCTAAACTTCAATCTAGAAACAGAAGTCAGTGGAAGAAACGACATCACTTATCAAGGACGAAAGTTCTCTGGCAATGCTTTCGCTAAAACAAAAAATCAAGGATTACATCACGGAACAATTCTGATAAAAACAGACTCAGAACGCCTGCAAAAATATCTTAAAGTAAAACCAGCAAAACTTCACAAACACGGAGTAAAATCCGTCGCAAGCAGAGTGATAAACCTTTCTGAAGTCGCTGATATAGCATCAGAAAACATCATTCCCCATCTCATAAAAGCTTTTGAAGACGTTTATCAAGGAACTGCAACATTCATAAACTTCAACGATTTATGCAATGAAGAAGCAATTAAATTAAGTCAGAAGATTGGCAGCAACGAATACCTCTTCGGAAAATGGAAAGAATTCCACACACAAAAAAGTGCGAGCTTCGACTGGGGTAGCGTCGACATCGACCTTGACATCGACGAAGAAAACGGAATCATAAAAAATATTAACATAGCTTCAGATAGCTTAGAACCAGCATCAATAGAAGCAGCTATAGAATTGTTAAACGGAGCAAGTCTCAAAGAACCACTTTCTTCAGAAAACAAAATAATAAGCGATATTATAAGTCTTATATATAAAATCAACAAGTCAATAAGTCAATAAGTCTATGAGTTTAAAGATATCACCATTACTTAATGACTCATTGACTCATTGACTCTTTGACTTTTTTTTCTTATCTTTGCAAACTTAAATTTTAAATTCAGAAACAGATGAAATACTTCCTTCTTCCATTAGGATGCCAAATGAATCAAAGTGACACTGAACGTGTTAAGACAATATTACAAGGTATGGGATTCATGCCAACAGAAAACGAAGACGAAGCGACAATATTAGGAATCATCGCTTGTTCTGTCCGACAAAAAGGCATCGATAAGGTTTATAGCCGTATCAAAAAATGGAACGAAATGAAAGACCGCAAAAACTGCATCACTTTCGTTTCTGGATGTATTCTTCCTGCCGACAGAGAACGCTTCTTGAAATTGTTCGATTTAGTGTTCACAATGAACGACCTTCCTGACCTTCCTGATATGATTCGTCAATACGGAATCGTCGTTCCTACAAGTCAACAGCCAATAATCAATGGCCAACAGCCAACAGTCAATATCCAAAGACCTTTAGTCCCTCTTTTCAACAAAAAAGATAAGATAAATCCTTCCGCCAACATGGACAGATTCTGGGTCATCGAACCAGATCACATCTCTAATTTTGAAGCATTTATACCAATTCAAAACGGTTGCAACAAATTCTGTACTTATTGCGCAGTACCTTATACAAGAGGTCGTGAAGTATCTCGTAAATCTGAAGATATTTTAACAGAATTAAAAGACTTAGTACAAAAAGACTACAAACTAATCACATTGCTCGGACAAAATGTCAATTCATACGGTTTAGACAAGAAAGGCGAAGAAATCAACTTCGCTGAATTGTTACGCAGAATCGGCGAATACGGCAACAGCGTGGATAAAGAATTCTGGGTTTACTTCACCTCTCCTCACCCACGCGACATGAGCGACGAAGTGATTGAAGTCATTTCTCAATACAAATGTCTCGCTAAACAAATCCATCTTCCAATACAATCTGGCGACAACGCAATGCTCGACCGCATGAACAGAAAGCACACCATCGACAATTACCGTCACATCATCCACACAATCAGAAGATTGATTCCTGAAGCAACAATTTTCACAGACATAATCGTCGGTTTCACAGGTGAGACAGAAGAAGAATTTGAAAACTCAAGAAAAGCCATGGAAGAATTCAAATACAACATGGCTTACATCGCACAATACAGCGTACGTCCAGGCGCCGTCGCTTCAACATGGGCCGACGACGTACCAAAAGAAACAAAGAAAAAACGCTACCACATACTCACCGACGAACTGATGAAACATTCTTTGGTTTATAACCAAGGACTTGTAGGAAAGACTTTGAAAGTCATCGCAACTGGATTCGACAGAAATCCAGCATACCTCACAGGTTACACCGAAGGTAAAATTGTCATTCGTTTCAAATCTAACGACAAAAACCTCATCGGCAAGATTGTCAATGTTGAAGTCACATCAGCAACTCCATTATCAATAGAAGGAAATCTCGTCACAGAATGAAAATAGCATTTAAGACATTAGGATGCAGAGTAAACCTTTACGAGACAGACGCTTTAGCATCTCGCTTCAAAGAGGCTGGTTATGAAATTGTTGACACATCGGAAAATGCAGACGTTTTCGTTGTCAACACATGTACCGTCACAAACCAAAGTGACCAGAAATGCCGTCAGGCCTTACATCAAATCAGAAGACAACATCCTAATAGTCTTATCGTTGCGACAGGCTGCATGGTCAATCACAGAAAGAATGAATTATTAGAAAAAAAGACTGTTGATTACGCCATCGACAACGAAAGAAAATACGCGCTCTTCACAATTATAAACAATCATTTTAAAGGCGAAACCGTCGACCCAGAAGGCCTTGACATCGACTTGTTCGGATACCAGCCAGCATTCGACACTTTCCATACAAGAAGTCTAATAAAAATTCACGACGGTTGCAATAATTTCTGTTCCTACTGCCTAATCCCGATGGTAAGAGGCAGAGCTACAAGCCGTAACGACAAAGACATTTACGACAACATACGCAAAGTCGTTGACCATGGATTTAAGGAAGTCGTATTGACGGGTGTGAATATGGGTCGCTATCAATATCAAGATGTTAACTTTGAAACATTGATAGAAAACATTTTAAAAATTGACGGTGATTTCAGATTAAGAATTTCATCTATTGAACCTGATAATTTCAGTGAGAAATTCTTACATCTTTTTGAAAATGACAAATTAGCACCACATATGCACATCTGCCTCCAAAGCGGAGCCGAAAACACTTTAAAGGCTATGCGCCGTCATTATACAGCAGCCGATTTTAGAAAAATGTGCGACAGAATCAAAACCGTGATTCCTGACTTCAACATCACAACAGATTTAATCGTTGGCTTCCCTGGCGAAACAGAAGAAGACTTTTTGGAAAGCGCAGAAATGTGTAAAACAATTGGATTCAGCCATATACACACTTTCAAATATTCAATTAGGAACGGCACCAAGGCTGCAACTATGCCAAATCAAGTTCCTGAAAAAAACAAAACCGAACGTAGTGCTGTCATCAGACAGATTTCTGCCGAAAACAAGAAAAAATATTTCGGACAAATGCTCGGAAAAGAACAGAAAATGCTTATCGAACGTATCACTCCCGACGGAATCGCATTAGGATACGGCGAAAATTATATCCCTATGCAACTCAAAGGTAAGAATTTAGAAAAAAATACTTTCGTCAACGTAACTATCGACAGCATCATCAACAAAGGAGATAATTCCGAAACCCGTGTAAGTCAACAAGATAAAGGGTAAAAAAAATATTTTAAAAAAAAGATAATTTTTTCGTTAAAAAATGTAATTCGTAACGATAAAATAACTATTTTTGCACCCCGAATATGGTATAGAATTTATAAAAAAATAAATATAGATATGGCAAATCACAAATCATCACTCAAAAGAATCCGTCAAACAGAAAAAAGACGTTTACGCAATCGCTTCTATGCTAGAGCAATGCGCGCTGCTGTTAGAGGATTCAGAGCTTTAACAGAAAAAGCTGAAGCTGAAGCAAAACTTTCAGAAATGTACAAAATTATTGACAAGACAGCTAAACGCGGTATCATCCACAGAAATAAAGCTGCTAACTTAAAGTCAAAACTTGCACATCACACAGCTAAATTAGCATAAGAAAATTACACAACAATAAAAACCGGCTCTTGAGTCGGTTTTTTTGTTAATATTTATTAACCTCTTTAAACCTTAAACATAAAAATGATAGAATTCTTAGCCACATACAACCTCAACGGAATCTTTATTGGAATCGCCACTTTCTTAATAATAGGCATTTTCCATCCATTTGTAATAAAAGGCGAATATCATTTCGGCGTCAAATGCTGGTGGGTATTTGCTCTCATGGGAATAATAAGCACCATCGCATCAATTATGGTCGAAGAACTCACATGGTCTATATTACTAGCCGTCTGGGGCGCATCATCGTTCTGGTCAATACACGAACTCTTCGAACAAAGAGAACGAGTGAGAAAAGGATGGTTCCCTAAAAAGAATGACCATTAACCATTAACCATTAAC
>JAFOBJ010000019.1 GCA_017381865.1 Bacteroidales bacterium | reverse complement strand
GATAGGGAAAAACCAAGGCTGTTGGCAGTTGGCAGATGAACTTTTTTAAGTCACTGAGACACCAAGACTCCAAGTCTATGAGTTGCTGAGTTACTGAGTCTATAAGTTCGACTTCAAAGTTCAAGGTTCAAGGTTCAGAGTTCTGGGTTCAGAGTTCAGAGTTCAGAGTTCAGGGTTCAGGGTTCAATAGTTAACAACCCTTAACATCATTTCTTAATATTTCACTGATTTTATGTTAAAAATTGTTAAAAGCGAAAAATTTCTTTCACAAAGTCTTGACAAAAAAATGTTGTAGTTGTAGCTTTGCAAATGAGAATTCATTAACCTTAATTTATAATTTATCAATATGAAACCAATTAAAAATGTAGCATCTGATAATTATGCAGAAAAAGATTATCAGGAATTACTGCACGACACCATAGCGGTGATAGAATATTCACGAGTACAGATTGCCAAACAAATCAACACTACCATAATGTCATCACATTGGGAGATTGGCAAATTGTTGGAAGAACGCAAACTCGATAGTAAACATGGCGACCAAATCGTCAAAAGGTTATCTGTTGATTTAAAAGCGAAATATCCTAATATGGGATTGTCTCCTAGAAATTTATGGGACATGAAACGTTTCTATCTTCGTTATTATCAAGAAGATGAAAAACTGCGACGGAGCGTCGCACTTTTACCTTGGAGACATAATCTAGTATTGTTGAGATATGATTTATCTGTAGAGCATGTATTTTTTTATGCTAATGAAATATTGAACAAAGGATGGTCATTAGATATGCTGAATCTTGCCTTGAAATCCGAATATCACCTTTCATTACAAGCAAGTGAGAAGTCGAACAACTTTGCCGTCACCATGTCGGGAGAAAACGCAGAATACGCTAATGAGATTTTCAGGAGTCGGTATCATTTAGGGTTCATAGACGCTGTTGAACCTTTGAAAGAACTGGATTTAGAACGACATTTGGTTAATAAAATCTCATCCTTCATTATGGACTTGGGAAACGGATTCAGTTTTATCGGGAACCAACATACTTTGTCTTTTAACAATAAAGATTATCATGTTGATTTGTTATTTTTCCATAGAAGGCTGCGTTCTATGATTGCTATCGAATTAAAGATTGGCGAGTTCAAACCTGAATATGTTGGCAAGATGAATTTCTATTTATCATTATTAGATAAATTGGAAAAAGCACCAGAAGAGAATCCTTCTATTGGAATAATTCTTTGTGCTGGGAAAGATCATTTGGAAGTAGAACTCGCTTTGCAAGACATTAACAAACCAATTGGTGTAGCAGAATTTCAGTATCTTCTTCCTAAAAACAAATTAGAAGAAATGATTAAGAATGAGATGAAGAAAAGAGACAAAAATTTAGGAATTGAGGAATTGAGGGTATGAGGAACTGAGGAACTGAGGATTTTTTTAAGACAACAAGACTATGAGTCTATGAGTCTATGAGTTGGGAGTTATAGGAACGTGATTTATCGCGTCCTAAAACTTTGCGTTCCTTTGCGGCTTTGCGAGAGGTTTTTAAGTCACCGAAGCTTTGAGTCTATGAGTCTATATGTCAGTGTCTGAGTTCAGAGTCAGAGTTCAGGGTTCAGGGTTCAAAAAAAAGCGACCCTCAGGTCGCTTTTTTCATGGTCTCAATCCAGAGCCTCCTTGTAACGAAATCGTCTCTCCTGTGACGTATGACGCATCGTCAGATGCCAAGAACACGCACACTCTTCCGATGTCTTGCATCGGGTCGGCGAAGCGTCCTAGTGGAATACTTTGTATCGTCTTCTCGAAGAGTTCAGGATAATTTTCCTTCCATTCTTTGAGGCTTTCCGTCATGGCGAGCGGAGCAACCATATTGACTCTCACGCCGTCAGGTCCCCATTCGGTTGCAGCGACTCTTGAAAGTCCTCTGATGCCTTCCTTGGCAGCGGCGTAAGAACTCTGTCCCCATTTGCCGAACAAGCCCGCGCCAGAAGCGAAGTTGATGACAGAACCTTTTGTCTCTTTGAGATAAGGGAAAGCCTCTCTCATATAAAAGAATGTGGCATATAAACCAGAGTTTATGGCTAAATCAAAATCTTCTTTGGTATGTTCGATGAGCGATAATCCAGATTTAGAAGCCTGGGCATTATTAATTAATGTGTTGATTTTGCCGAATGTCTCTATCGTCTTAGCGATGACTTCTTTTATACGAGCTTCGTCGGCACCGTCAGCGACCATCGCCAAAACCTTGACGCCATATTCTGCTTCTAGTCTTTCTTTGGCATTCAACAATCTGGCTTCGTTTCTGCCAGTGATGACGATGTTAGAACCTTCTTTCGCAAAAGCACATGCCAAGCCGAAACCAATTCCTTTACCACCACCTGTGATTATCGTTACATTATCTTGAAGTTTTTTCATAGTGTTTTTTGTTATGAGCCTTGAGCTGTGAGCTTCGGGCTGATTTGTAATTTTGTTTTTCATTCATTCATTAACAACGCAAAAATAGAACTATTGTTCGCACAAGTCAAAACGATATTTTAAATAATGTTATCGATTTTTTTGATTGAGGTTGCTCTTTCTCTTTTTACCGCAAAAAGAGAAACAGAAAAGCTCGCCGCTGCGTCTAAATCCGCTAAAATTATGTCTCTTTCGCTAAACAAAAATAACTCGCTTCGCTCAAACAGATTTTTGTTTTTAACGCTCTATCGACATAATTTCTTAACGCTATTTAGCCGAGGCGGCAGGGATGACGGCTTTGACTAAAGATTACGACTTTTTAAAGATGTCTTTCGTTACATGTATATAACCATGCGTTTTATCTGTAAGATTATAGAAATATTTAACCTTATTGTATTCCACCACTTGGAATATTAGCATTCCAACATCTCCATCAACGTCTTATATTCGCTTTTATATCTTTCAAGTCTGGCATAATCTTTTTCTGTTGGTGAAGGAATCCGACTTAAGTCCATATTATGGCGCAAGTCACTAAGTTTGACTTTGATAGCTAATTCATTTCCTTTAAAGCGTTGGATATAAGACTCCCTATCCAATACTGTATTATGATTCAATACATTCAATGCCGATTCTATCTCAGTCCATTCTTTCTTTGTCAAAGGATGATAGCTCTCATTAGGGAAAACGCCTATCACATCCTCATATTCATCGAACCACTCCACTCCTTCTGTATTTGACTTTATCTCCTTCAGCATCTTCTTCATTTCCTTAATGACCTCTTTCACTGTATGAGGTGTGTCTTCTGCAACATCGTGCAAAAAAGCTACCGTCTTTGTTTTCCAGTCAAAGCACAGCTGTGCAACCGTTGCTAGATGTCCCTCAAAATAATCAACACCAGCTTTATCAACCTGACCTTGATGCCATTCTTTTGCTATACGCGCAGCTGCATAAATAGCATGGTTCTTATATCCCAAGGCGTCTTCAAAACCATCTCTTATTTCTTCTGCAGCCTTAGAATCAAACGACGCCACATATTTGATGAATTTAAGATATGTACGTTTGCCCTTACCTGAGAATCCTAACATAGAATCCATCAAAGGATCTGACATCTGGCATAGAAGTTCTATATCCTGGACGCCGTTCTTCATCGCCTTATTAAGTTGCTTAGAAGCAATTCGTGTGTTTCTCAATTCTTGTTCCAATGCACTCTGGCACAAGTCAATAATTTCAGGTGATATTTCCATAATAGTAATTTTAAAGATTAAACAAAGGGACGCAGCAAGCTACGTCCCTACATCGTAAATTATAAACTCCTAACCGATTAAATCCACTTAACCAATGCGAAGTCTTGTCTGTGTGGCAATAATTCGTGGGTTGGATATATTCTGAATGTGTAGTCGAACATACCGGCTTTGTTCAATGGAAGGTCTATGTAATATCTTGCCCAGCCTTCGCCTGCGTCAACGAGTTGAAGTTGTTCAACTTTCATAACCTTGTCATTGCCGTTCTTGTCTTTGCTGCCGAATACTATCTCAATGCCGACATCGCCTCTGTTCAATCCTGGTGTCTTCAATGTGATTTCAGCTACGATAGCATCACCGAAGTTGAGTGACCTCACACTTGGATCTGGAATCTTGATAGCTTCTACTTCAATCTTATCCCAGTTGGTCTCGACATTCTTCTTCCATGCTGCGATTTCAAATGCTTTTTGATAACGGTTTTCACGCATCATGTCTGTTCTCTCGATGAGTTTGTTGTAATATTGTGCGAAGTAATCGTCGAGCATTCTCTTCATTGTGTAATTTGGAGCAATCTGCATCAAGTTGTTCTTCACATATTTAACCCATTCTGTTGGGATACCTTTTTCGTTTCTATTGAAATATAATGAAACGATTTCGTTTTCGATGAGATTGTATATTGTCTCAGCGTCGAGTTCGTCTTGGTAGCGTTGGTCGCTGTATGTTCTTTCTTCTTGGAGTGCCCAACCTGCTTGAGGACGGAAGCCTTCTGCCCACCATCCGTCGAGGACTGAGAGGTTCAATGTTCCATTCATGACAGCTTTTTCACCACTTGTACCAGAAGCTTCGAGAGGACGTGTTGGAGTGTTCATCCAGATGTCGACGCTGCTAGTCAATATCTTACCGAGTTCCATATCGTAGTTATTCAAGAAGATAACCTTGCCTGCGAACTCTTTCTTTCTTGATGTCTCGATAATCATCTTAATCAAATCCTGACCTGCTTTGTCGTTAGGGTGAGCCTTACCTGCAAAGAGGAATACAACAGGTTTTTCTGGATTGTTAAGAAGTTCTGCAAGACGTTCTATATTGTTGAATAACAAGTGAGCACGTTTGTATGTAGCGAAACGACGAGCGAAACCAATGATGAGAGCGTTTTCGTTGAAGTTTTCTATTGTATTGATAATCAAAGAAGGACTTTCTTGACGACGTTGCATGTCTTCAACGACCTTTACTTTGAGATATTCTGTAAGACGACGTTTCAAGTCTTTCTTGATATTCCATACTGTCTCGTCAGCGACATTGTTAATCTTTTCCCATACTTTTGTATCTGACTGTACGTCAACGTAGTCTTTACCAAGTACTTCTCTATAAAGTCTCTGCCATGAGAAGTCGGTCCATGTTGGGAGGTGAACGCCGTTTGTGACGTAACCGATGTGGTTTTCTTCTGCGAAGTAACCTGGCCACATTTGTTGGAACATCTCTCTTGAGACGCGGCCATGAATCTTACTTACGCCATTGACTTCCTGACTGAGGTTTGTTGCCAAGACGCTCATAGAGAATTTCTCGTATGGGTCGTTGTGACGAATCTTACCGAGGTTCATGAAGTCGTTCCAGCTGATATTCATACGGCCTGGATAATGAGAGAGATATGTTCTCATGAGGTGTTCTTCGAATACGTCGTGACCTGCTGGAACTGGTGTGTGTGTTGTGAATAATGTTGATGTTCTGACCAATTCCTTAGCGACGTCAAAGTCGAGGTTATGACGAGTGATGTAGATGCTTAATCTTTCCAATCCGCAGAATGCAGCGTGACCTTCATTGCAGTGATATACAGTAGGTTTAAGGTTGATTCTATCCATCAATCTGATACCGCCGATACCGAGGAACATCTCTTGTTTGATACGCATTTCGCTGTCGCCGCCATAGAGTTTTCCTGTGATGCCTCTGTCTTCTGCTGAGTTTTCATCGATATCTGTATCAAGGAGATACAAGCTGATGCGACCTACAGGAACGCGCCATGCCTTTGCGTAGACTGTACGACCAGGGAATGCGATGTTGATGATGACTTCTTCTCCGTTTTCATCGCGGACGATTTCCATTGGAAGTGTCGAGAAGTTTTGTGGGATATATTCTGAGAGCTGCTCGCCCCATACTGAAAGGTCTTGTGCGAAGTATCCGTAACGGTATAAGAGACCGATAGCCACCATGTTAGCGTTAGAGTCGGAAGCTTGTTTGAGGTAGTCGCCTGCCAAGATACCGAGACCGCCAGAATATATTTTAAGGCTCTTTGTCAAGCCGTACTCCATGCTGAAGTAAGCGATAGTGTGATTATCAGCAGGTTTAGCTGACATATATTCTTTAAAACGAGCGTAAGTAGAATTCAACTTTTCGATGAATGCCTTGTCGTTTTCCAATGCCTCGATTTGTGCCTTTGACAAGTTCTTCATCAAAGCTATTGGGTTGTGTTCCACAGCTTTCCATGCCTGTGGGTCTATTGAAGAGAACAATTCTGTTGCATCGACATCCCAGCACCACCAGAGGTTTTGTGAGAGTTCTTGCAACTTCTGCATATCTTCTGAATAAACTGGTTCTACGATGATTCTCTTCCAGTTAGGTGTGTCTTGCTTTTGGTAATTAAAGTTTCTCAAAATCTCGTTATATTTTTTTGTTTGTTTCAAATAATCACGACCGCGCAATTTATCCAAAGCGATGTCGTATGCTTCTAAATAATTGTCGATGAGTTCGTCCCATTCAAATTTCTTAACCAAATCCAAAGCGTTTTTCTTCACTGCTGCGATTTGTTTTTCATCTTTTGAAGTGAAATTCAAAATTATCTTGACGATATCATCTGTCACCACAGCTCCGTTGCCTTCTTCACGATGAACGATAGCGACTGACTCATGGTCGAATTTCTCATCTTGGATGTAACGACCGAAACCTGCAAGGTCTGTTGTTATCGTTGGAATGCCGTGAGCGATGCTTTCCATTGGAGTGTAACCCCATGGTTCATAATATGATGGGAAAACAGAAAGGTCGAATGCTGACAAGAAATCGTTGTAATTGATATTGAATACGCCGTCATTGCCGTTGAGGTATGAAGGAACGAAGATTACTTTCACCTTATCGCCTTCATTGTTTTGCAATCCGTTTTCTCTCAATGAGTTAAGAACTGCGTCATATTCATAATCGAAGATGTGATGTGTGCATGGAAGTTCGGTGTGACCTTCGACAGCTTTCTTGCCTTCGAGACGATATTGTAATTCTTTGTAGATACCTGAAATGTTAGCTGGTACTGCTATGACAGCAACGACTTCTTTATTAAGGTTTTGGTCTTTGTTAAGCTTACCTAAAGCATTGATGAACAAATCAATGCCTTTATTTTTAAATTCATATCTTCCACTGTTGATGATGAAGAAAGCGTCATCAGAAGTCTTTGTTCCAGAAAGAGTTTCGAGTACGCTCAAAATCTTTTCTCTTGAAGTTTTTCTCTTTTCTGATGCTGTCTTTTCATCGAGGATATATGATTCGTTGATGCCGTTTATTGTGATGACATCTGGTTCGCGTTGTAAGAATTGCTTGCATTCTTCTGCTGTCACTTCACTCACTGTTGTAAACACGTCAGCGTTTTGTGCTGCGTTATATTCCATTGACTGTTGTGAAGTTATGTTAAATCTATTTGCCATTGCTGCTGGCTCGAATGTAGCCAAATCGTTATAGAGAGCGAGGCCATTGCCGCTTATTGCGCGACCGAGATATGTTGCGTGTGTTGTGAATGCTGTTGCGATTTGAGGACATTTTTCTTTAAGATAAAGAACGCCAGCGCCAGTCATCCATTCATGGAAATGAGCGACGATGTTGTCATCGCTTTCTATGTTCCATTTTATGAAGCTTTCAATCACCTGACCTGCAGCGTATCCAAAGAGAACTGGGTCGATGTAATCCCATTGACCGCGGAGTGAATCGAGGCGATATTGTTCCCAAAGATGAGCCAATATCTCGTTTTTCTGAGGATATAAAGTTGTATAGTCAACTAAAATTGCCAAAGGCTTGCTGTTAAGTTTCCAGCGTCCGATTCTTACTTTAAGACCTTGTTCCAAAGCCTTCTCGCGCCATTCTGAGAATAAAGTTGTATCTTCAACGAAATATAAAGTCTCATGTGATTCCTTAACCACATCGGGACCTATGGTTATGTAATTATCACCTATTTCCTGCTTTACTTCATCTGCCTTTGTCGATAACACGGTGTAGATTCCACCAACCATGTTACAGACTTCCCAACTCGTTTCAAAAAGATAATTTGGAGTTTTCATTAAATTCTACTAGTTATATTATATATATTAAAATTGTCATTCACACATACAACAATATCAACTTATAAAAGTTTATAAGTCAATATGTTATAAATATTACAGACTGAAAATCAGAGTATTTTACACTCTTTGCAAAGATAATAAAAGACAAATGACAAATGACAAATGACAAAAGTTTTTTTTCAAAAAATTAAAGATTTTAACAATTATATTATTCTGATAATTCTGAAATTGACTAATTACAAAGGGACGCCAAATGACGCCCCCTATAATTTATCTTTTAAAATAAAGTTAATAGTTAATAGTTAATAGTCAACAGTTAATAGTCAATAGTCAACGGTTAGTCTTTCTTCGAAACTCTTTCTTTAAAATCTGTTAAGATATTCATGTAATTGATATAATAATCGTATGGTGATACATTACTATATTTTGTACATAATCCGCTGAAATGATGTGCGTCCTGAAGCGCGTTCCAGTCGCGAATGACGTCTTCATCTTTAGAACGTTTCACCTTATTAGCGCATGAATATAATGTTTGCAAAGCATCATCTTGAAGGTCGTTGCCCATCCATATTGAAAGGTCGCGCTCCTCGCCCATCATTGACAAAGGAACTGGTGCGTCAATCATACCGACGGTCTGCAATTTATCAGTCATTTCTGATGGTTTTGCGTATTCAATATCACTGTTATTGAAAATAGCTTCAGGAAGATATTTCATGAAATCCATAATGCCTGTTGAAGCGTCCAACTTATCTCCGAATGTGTCGTAATTGATGCAGATGTTAACGACTTCATCATCGTTGGTTTCTTTAAGTTTTTCAACAAATGTTTCTGTTGTAATATTCTCATTTGCAAAACGTAATGTAAGGTCATCACTAAGGTTATAATTACGCAACAAAACTCTCAACTTAGGATTTATAGAGTTGGCGTACATATAGTTAGGACTCTTCCATCCGAGAACGTGCTTTGCGCCTTCGGTAAGTATGAGATTAAATCCCATCTCTGCCACGTCTGCACCAATTTCATTTGAATAAACCAATTCTGTATTGACGAATGTCTTTGGCGTCACGCCGAAAGTCTCTTTCATCAGTTTCTTATGCTCAGCGACTTGTTTTTTAAACACATCCAAATCATGCAAAGAAGCCAATGAGTGTCCGCAAGTACCGGCAAGGACTTCAACGTTGCCTGTCTTGACAAGTGCCTTGAAGCTTTCCAAAGCATCTGGAGCGTACTGCTGCATCTGCTCTATCGCCTGTCCAGAGAAATAGAAAGCGTATTTAACTTTGTCGCCATAACGTTTTATCTGTTCCATAAGAATCTCATTCATTGGAAGATAACAGCGGTCGGCACGACGACGCATTTCTGTTCTGTTTCTGTATTCGTCATTATAAAAATGTCTCTTTCCTACGTCAAAGAAACGATAAGTACGCAAGTTATATGGTTGGTGCACTTGGAAGTAAAAACAGATCGACTTACTCATAATGTATATTTTTTTATTTCTTTAAATTAATTGCTTTTTCATAAACATCTTTAATCTTCTTGGAAGCGAATTCCCATTTCAGATTATCAACTTCTTCCTTGCCTGCTTTCTTGAAATGCTCGCTCAGCTTTGGATAATGACAGAGTCCGTAAATTGAATCTGCGAGTCCGTTGATATCCCAGAAATCGACTTTAAGCACATTTTCAAGGACTTCAGAAACGCCAGACTGTTTTGATATCACGCAAGGAACATCGAGACGCATTGCTTCGAGAGGCACGATGCCGAAAGGCTCTGATATTGAAGGCATCACGAAGACATCCGACATAGCGAACATCTGGTCGACGTCGTTGCCTTTAAGGAATCCTGTGAAGTGGAAGTTTGCGCCCATTTTCAGCTGTGCCACACGGCGAATCATCTTAGGAAGAAGGTCGCCAGTACCAGCCATCACGAAGTGAATCGTTGGGTCGTATTGCAAAATCTTATGCGCTGCTTCAACGAAATATTCTGGTCCTTTCTGATAAGTGATACGTCCGAGGAAAGTGACGACTTTATTCTTCAGACCACAGGTCTCATATTCAGAACGTTTCTTGTCGTTTGGCTCAACGGCATTATGCACAGTGATGACTTTATCTGGATTGATGCCGTATTTCTCGACTACGATTTTTCTTGTCAAGTCGCTGACGGTGATGACGATGTCGGCAGCTTCCATGCCGCGACGCTCAATAGAATAAACGAGAGTATTGATATTCTCGCCAGAGCGGTCAAATTCTGTCGCATGCATGTGAACCACGAGAGGTTTTCCAGTCGTTTCTTTTGCCGCGATGCCAGCAGAATATGTAAGCCAGTCGTGAGCGTGAATAACATCGAATTCGTCTTTATGTTCTAAAGCGAGAGAAGAACCGATGAGAGCATAACGCGACACCTCTTCCATGAGGTTGGCGCCATATTTTCCTGAAAACTCATAACGTGGCATAAAGACCGGACTTTGGAAATGATTCGAAGCTCGCTGTTCCTCAACGATTTGTTCAAAGCGTTCTGGACCAACGTAAGGAATTATATTAGAGCCTATTTCCATATACTGAACTCTATCCCAATAAGTTCTATCTTTCTCGTTATCAATATTGACAGTCACTTCGCTTGCGTTAAGAAGACGTACGTTTGTCTCATCTTCGTCGCCATGAGCTTTTGGAACCACAAAAAGCACATCGACGCCATTCTTGGCGAGACCTTTTGTCATTCCGAAACAAGCCGTGCCGAGACCTCCGGTGATATGAGGAGGAAATTCCCAGCCAAACATCAACACTTTCATAATCTTATTTTTTCAATCCGTCAATAACATATTTCAAATATAACAAGGCAGCCACGCTTGTCGACTGTGAGATACAACCTCTCGACTCATGAGGCGGGTTACCGTCGTAAATCTCGGAAATCGTACCGATGCCACTTTCTGCGATAACATCTTCAAATGAATTGTACAAATCTTCGAGATAAGGCAATGATGTCTTTCCATAAAGAGACAAAGCCGCATCTGTGTAAGGCATCATAAGCCAAGGAAATACAGTTCCGTTATGATATGCAGTCTCTCTTTCTCTATGATTACCGATAGTAACTTCTCTGTAAGACTCAGAACGTGGCGATAATGAGCGTAAGCCTCTGTTTGTCAACAATTCAGAACGTGTAATATCGAAGATTTTTTTCTTCAGTTCATCGTTAAATGGACAATATGGCAACGATATAGCAATTAACATATTTGGACGTACCATATCATTTTTCTCATCATCATTTATATAATCGTAAAAGACATCATTTTGTTCATCATAGAAACATTTTGTAAATGATTCTTTAATATTATCAGCGATGTCATTCCATTTTTTCAAGTCAGGATTTTTCTTATCAGCGTCTTTCAAGAGTTCGACAGCATAACGCAATGCGTTGTACCACAAAGCGTTTATTTCTATATCGAGACCAGTTCTTGGAGTATAAGGTTTTCCTTCGCAGAACACATTCATCCATGTGAGGGCGAGGTCTTCATTTCCGGCATAAAGAAGTCCGTTTTCCAAAGTCTTTACATTGAAATCCGTTCCTTCAATGAAAGCGTTTAAAATCTTCGACATCACTTCGCCGTAATCTTTCCATATCGACTTCTTCGTTGCGCCAAGCATAGTTTCATATTTCTGAAGCACAAGGAACAGCCAGAGTGGAGAGTCGACTGCTGTATAATATAAAGATTTCTGATAATATCTATTTGAGAAGAACGGACCTTTCATTGTATCAATGAGATACTTCAAAAGTTCTTTAAAAGTCTTCTTGTCGCCAGTTGTAAGGACGAGGCCTGGAATTGAAAGCAGCGTATCGCGGCCGCAGCTTCCGAACCAAGGGAAGCCAGCGAACATACGAGTTCCTTCTTTTTCTCTGATGATGAATTGTTGAGCCGAATTCTGCAGGCAATGTTCGAAGCTGTCGCGTGGAATTCTTGACTCAAGCATTGAGTCGAACTGGCGTTTGAACGAAGCTGGGCTCTTCTCTTCAAGTCCGGCGGAAACTATTATCGATTCGCCCTGTTTAAGTTCCACATCAAAGAATCCTGGAACATAAAGGTCCTCGACTGCGTCATATCCGCGTTCAAATTCTCTTATATAAAACACTTTGTAATACCACAAAGGTGCGTGTGTATATTCAACGTTTTTGGAAAACTGAAGGCAAAGCGGATCGTAGTTTTCATACATCTGCCACGAAGTTCCATTCTTCAAAGGCACATATTTGCGATTTGCGTCATAATTTTCATAAGTAAGGCTATGAACATTGCGGAATGCCAAAAACGGCTGCAAACGCAACGTAATAGGCTGTGCAGCTTCAACAACATTATACCTTATATATATACGGTTTTCGTTATCCGCAAAAATATATTCTTTTGTTATTTTCGTTCCTCCTACTCTATATAATAATGTAGGAATTGGCTCCGCAGAAAACTCTCTCAGATATTTATGTCCATGAGGCATTATCGTTCCATCTTCGTACTGATGAACGCCAAAATGGAACTCCTCTTTGTTAACAATAACAGTCTCGTCAATAGACGAAAGCAAGACGTGATTGTAATTATCGAGCTGCGGCTGCGGAACAACTAACAGTCCGTGATACTTTCTGGTATTACAACCAATAATTGTCGTATTGCAAAAGGCACCTGATCTATTTGAACGTAAAATTTCCTTGTTCATAGTAAATTCTAGGTTTACCAAATGCTGCTTATCAAAAGAAATATATGCCATTTTGTATGAATTTCATTATTTTTATAGTCTTGCAAATTTATTTTTTTTATCAGAAAAAAACAAATATTTTGACAGTTAATTTTTCATTTTTTTTGAAAACCATTGACTATTGACTATTGACCATTAACTATTAACTATTAACTATT
>JAFOBJ010000018.1 GCA_017381865.1 Bacteroidales bacterium | reverse complement strand
TTCGTTTTTCAAGATGTTGATAGTCTTGTCAGTGACTTTATCGTAAAGATATAGTTTTTTGAATCCACAGTCTTTTTGAGAAACTTTGATTGTATATTCTCCCATCGATCCAGCTTCAAAGTTGACAGGTATTTCCACGAAATCTTTGTCTTTGATAGCGATAGCGTAATCGGCGTCACGACCAGGAATATAAACCATTGGGATGTTTTCGTTTTCGTGAGCAATCTTGTCTAAACCGAATCCTTCGTTAAACGAGATATAAGCGATGTCGCTGTATTTTTTGTTAGCGACTGATATTGCCAAAATGTTGCTTGCGCTGTTTCTCTTGGCATTTCCTCTTGTTGCTGTTACAGAGCTGTTAATGTTCAAGACGCCTTCTTCGGTGGTCTTTATCAAGATGCCTTGGCAAGGCTTTATTTCAGTTTCTTCGCCGTATTTGACGCCCCAAGCTCCTTCGTTGCTTAATGAATAATAACCTTCAGCTAAGATGTCTTCTTTTATTGTTACCAAATTATCCCAAGTGATATTGTGTGTGTAAGGATTGCCAATGAGATGGAAGCCTGTCAATATTTCAGCTTCATTTGTTAAATTGTAGCTGACGTTGTTATTGTCAGCTATTCCTCTGAACACTAAAGTTGTATTGTCGGAATTGGAGTATAAATAACCGCGGCCTGCTTCGAATTCAGCGAATCCGTTGTTTGCAGAGTTCTTGTAGTTTTGCCATGTTGATGATGGTTCATCGTAGCGATATAAGCTGTAATCTCCTGTCGTCAAGTTTGTTATTTCGGAAGGTTTCAGGTTCTTGCAGAAAGGAGAGCTGATTGTTGTCCAAGTAGTATTTTCAGTAGTGCTGTGAGCTTCTATGTTTTTCTCTATTTTTATTGCATTTTTGATAGTGTCGCAGATAAGCTGACCTCCATCTTTAATGGTTAAGTCTCCGTTTTCGCAATATCCCAATGACTTGACATTGAGAATTTCATTTTCTTTGATAAATAAAGTTGTATTGATAGCAATATCGTCGTTTTTATTAGGTAGTCTAAGTGTTCTGCTGCCATCCTCCAAAATATACCAGTTGTTTGCATCTTCAATGCTACCGTTGTTGATAAATGTTGGAATGCCATCAACATATATTTTGGCTTTATCTTGATGCCATTTTGATTTATATGATTCCAAAGCTACAGCGGGAACATATATTTTAGGTTTTGATGTTGATGTATAATAGAAAATATTTTTAACTCCTGTAAATGTGGCTGGTTCTGTTAAATAACAAATGACTTTACTAAAACTACAATTATAGAAAGCATAAATGCCAATGGAAGTCAAACTGTTAGGAAGAGTGAATTCACCAGTGAATTTGCAGTTATAGAAAGCGTTATTGCCGATAGACGTTACACTGTTAGGTATGATGAGTTTGCCAGTGAAGCCATTGCAATTATCGAAAGCGTAATCACCAATGGTTTTAAGCTGAGAATTTTCTTCAAAAGAGAGGCTTGTGAATTTTGAACAACGATGGAAAGCGTGATTTCCGATAGATGTCACGCTGTTAGGTATGATGAGTTCGCCGGTTAATTCCATGCTGTAGTCGGAACTGCTGCCGTTATAGTAGCCGGCAAAAGCGTAATTGCCAATGGTTTTAAGTTTAGAGTTTTCTTCAAAAGAAAGACTTGTAAGTTTGTTGCAGCGATAGAAAGCATAATCGCCGATAGAAGTTATGTTGTTGTATATGATGAGTTCGCCAGTGAAACCACTGCAATTATAGAAAGTGTAATTGCCAATAGATGTTACGCCATTAGGTATGACGAGTTCGCCGGTGAAACCATTGCAATTATGGAAAGCATGATTGCCGATATAAGTTACGCCGTCAGGGATAATGAGTTCGCCAGTGAAACCCATATATATGCTGGTGTAATTGTTGTAGCCTGTGAAAGCGTAATCACCAATTGTTTTAAGTTGGGAATTTTCTTCAAAAGAGAGGCTCGTAAATTTTGAACAAAGATAGAATGCGTAATCTCCGATAGAAGTTACGCTGTTAGGTATGATGAGTTCGCCAGTGAATTCCATTCTGTAGTCGGAATTGCTGCCGTTATAGAGACCGGCGAAAGCGTAATCACCGATGGTATTAAGGTTTGAATTTTCTTCAAAAGAGAGTTCTGTGAATTTTGTACAAAGGTAGAAAGCGTAATTGCCAATAGAAATTACACTGCTAGGGATAGTGAGTTTGCCAGTAAAACTGCTGCAGTTGTAGAAGGCATTATCTCCAATTGTTTTTAATTTTGAGTTTTGTTCAAAATTAAGGCTTGTTAAATTTTTACAATTGTAAAAGGCATGATTTCCAATGTATGTTACGTCGTCGGGAATTATGAGTTCGCCAGTCAATTCTGTACACTTGTAGAAGGCTCTGCCTTTAATTGTTTTTAAGTTTTCGGGAAGATTTACGCTTGAGAATTTTGATTGATTCTCGAAAGCCATCGTGTCGATGACAGTAACATAATAATTACTATTGTTTATAGTTACCTGGGTCGGAATTTCCAATGCTGTTAGTTCTGATGGAGCTTTGGATAATTTTACAGAACACTCATTGCTTTTTCCAATTGTAGTAAATTTTAGCTTATACAAAGTAGTTAATCCTTCGTTGAAGGTGATTTCAACGTAATCTTGAGCTTTTATTACTATTGCACATAATAGAAATAAAATCAAAAAGATGGATTTTTTTTTCATACTAATTTTGTATAATTTTTTTTGTTAATTTCTATTTAGAATGGTTTTAGCATTTTGCAAAGATAGTTATTTTTTTTTTATCCTTATTTTAACATTTTTTTATGTTGTGTATATAAAAAAAACTCCGACAATTATCGGAGTTTTTTTTGACTATTCCTTTTTTCTTCTTGAATAAGCCACAGCCAAACCTGTCAAGATGAGCAGTCCGGAACCTAATGGAGCTGGCTCGTCAGGAGTTTTTCCCGTAGCGTCGTAGTCGTTGAGACTGTTGTATGTTTTAGG
>JAFOBJ010000017.1 GCA_017381865.1 Bacteroidales bacterium | reverse complement strand
TCTCACGTCGCATTCTGCAGTATTGTAAATGTCAGTTGGATATTTCGCTGGATATTTGACGTAAGTGTATTTCCCAGGATTGCTTTCTGTAAGTTTGTGCATCATATTATTGACCGACACGCAAGGAGCGCAAGAAGCACTGGAGAAGTGTTCTATCATAGGAATTCTCTGTGTTGAACTCAATGCGACATTGATTTCTTTTGTCAAGGTGTTGTTTGTAATGTCTTGGTCTTCTTTGCCATTGACAGAAGTGATGTTGATTTCTACATTATATTTGCCAGGGTTAAGGTTCACGGCTTGATTGAAAGTGAATTGTTTTGTTTCGTTGCTTGCAATATTTGTCTCGAAAGTCTGGCTGTAAGTATTGTCGTCGATTTTATATTCAGCTTCGAAAGAAGCAATGTTTTCAACGCCGAGATTTTGAACAGAGAAAGTGACGTCGATGTCACCGCTGTTTACATTATTAAGCATATCGATAGAAGCTAGTTTGGCATTGTTTGCTTCTATTGTCATGACTTCGATGTCGTCGAAATATATCGCATTGACATTTATTGAATTGCCTTTGAAGAAAAGACATACGAAGACTTTTTCTTTACCCATATCGTCGTTGGCGATAACCTTGCTGATGGTGTGTTGTCCGTCAACGGTGAAGCTTTCTTCGTAGCAGATGTCCCATCTCATGCCATTGCTTGAAGATGTGGCGATGCCTATTGTTGAAGGGTAGGTGGTATAGATGTCGACATAATGTTTGAAGGAAACCATTATGCTGTCGACGCCAGTGAGGTCGAGTGCTGGCATTGTAAGTCTGGTGAATCCGTTGTAGAAATTTGGTTGGTAATCCATTTTCATTTCGTAAGCGTTGCCGCCACAGAAACTTGTTTCCGACAGTGACCAGTTTGATGTGTTGCCACCGGTTATCTTCCAGCCTTCAGGCATCTCCGCAGAGTCGAATGTTTCTCTCAATAATGTGCCTTTGTTTTGCGCAAATATCGTTACCGATAATAATAATGCTAATGTTAATAGTAATGTCTTTTTCATGTTTTTATTTTTTGCTGTGAGCAACGGGCTTTGAGCTTTGAGCAATTGTAAATTGAAACTGCTCATAGCTCAAAGCCCATAGCTCATTGCTTAATAATTCGTTTTACTATATTTCCTTTTTCAGTATTAATTTTAACAAAATAAATTCCCGACTTTAAATCAGTTACATCAATAGCTACATTACCTTGTAGTCTTGTAGTCTTGTAGTCTTGTAGTCTTCCAAAAACGTCATAAATCTCGATAGTCAGTGTCTGAGTCAGTGTCTCGATATAAAGTCTGTCGTCAACCGGATTTGGATATATCTCTACATTGCTGTCGATTTCTTCAATCATGTCGCCTGTTGCAGTGACGCAAGTTTCTTTTGTAAATGCTGATTTGTTGTTGCCGAAGACGGCTCTCACTTGGTAACAGCATTGGTCGCCTTGCAAGAAATCGCTGTCGGTATATGATGTTGTTTCAACATTAGCAAGAAATTCATTGTTACGATAGATGTCATAACTTGTAGCTTTGTCGACAGCGTCCCAAGATACTACGATATTTGAAGTGTTATCTGTTGCTGTTAAGTTTTGAGGCACGCCGAATTCTGAAGAATATATGCTGACTGAGCCGACTGATGTCGTGGCGTTTTCGTATAAAGCAACGACTTCCACCACGCAGAAATCTGATTTGTCGATGCTGAATGATAATTCTTTGGTGTTGCTTAATGTCAACTCATTGTTGAGATAAAGATTGTAACCTAGAGGTTCGGCATTGTCAGGTTTTTCCCATGTTATGTTAAGTCTGTTGCCTTCAGTGATTTGAAGGTTTTTCACTGGATGAGGGTGGTTTGTATATTCATACAAATAATGGCTGTTGATGATTTCTTTTGTGAAAGGGTCTTGAATCCAGACTGCTACTTCGAGGTCGTTGGCTTCTTCCATGAAAGTGGAATTCATATCGTATGTAAATTCGAAGCGTTTGTATTCACCAGCGTTGATTGTTGTCTCGATGCCATGTCCGTCGTCCATCATTTTCAGCATGACATGATGGAATTCTTTTTCGCCGTTGCCGCCGTATTCTACAGTGTTTTTTGTGGTTGTCTTTTCATTGACAGAAATGAAAGTTCTTAAATTGTTTAAGTTGATATAAGAAGCGACGTCGGCTGTTATTGTGATGATATTGTTTGTGTCAATGTTGAAAGCTCCTCTTATTTCAGCGAAAGCTGGCACGTCGTATCTGCTTAATAATTTGGTTTTTGTGACAGGCTGTGCTGCGTTGCCGCTTAATTGTAATTCAGAATCGAGGAAGCAGCGTGGGACAGAAGTGGCTTGATAATAGTCTTTTCTTATTCCGCTTTCTGCTGTGTAATAAGGGTCACCAACGCCAGGATAGTTGACGACATATTTTGTATATGTGAATTTGCCTGGGTTTTCTTCTGTCAGTTTGTGCATAAGTGAGTTAATCAAAACGCAAGGTGCGCATGTAGAACTTGAGAAGTGTTCTATCATTGGAATTCTTTGTTTTTCAGCAAGTGAAGCATTGAATTCTTTTGTCATGACATTGTCGTCAGTATTGTCATCGCCGCCGTTTACGCTTAAAACATTTATCTTGATGTTATATGTTCCTGGAAGTATGTTTTTCTTGTCAGAAAATGTGAATGTTTCTGTTCCGAAAGATGGTACTGACGCAGTGAATGTTTCTGTAACTGTTTCATAGCCGTCTAATTCATAACTTGCTTCGAAAGATTGTATATCGTGATTGCCCATATTTTGTATGCTGAATTTGACATCCAACGGTCCAGAACCGATTCTTTCGTAAATGTCGATGCTGTTTAGTCTGACTTCAGAATTTGACTGGGCTTTGATTTTGATGTTGTCGAAACACCATTGTGTGAAGTTGAATGATGTTCCGTCGAAGAAGATGCAGAACATGACGTTTTCTTTTCCCATGTCGGCAGTTGTGATTCTTTCTTCTATGTTGTATTTTCCAGGGATGTTGTATTCTTGTTCCCAACCTACATTCCATGTGGCGCCGTTGTCTGATGATGTCGCGATGCCCAACTTGGCTTTGTAGTTTTGGTCATAGTTTTCGAAATAATGTTGCATGATGAAAGAAACGCCTTCAACGTCAGTTAAGTCGACGGCTTTTGTCACGAGGCGTGTTACTCCAGAAAACTGAGGATTCCAGAATAGTCTTGCTTCGTTGGCATCACCGCCCGCCATATTGGAATTGCTTATCGACCAGTTTTTTTCAGCGTCGCCCATGATGCTCCAACCTTCAGGCATCTCCGCTGAATCGAATTTTTCATCTATCAACTGCGCAAAAATAGTAGTTGAAAATAATAATGCAATTGTAAGTAGTAAAGTCTTTTTCATAATTTTCTTTTTTGCTGTGAGCAACGGGCTTTGAGCTATGAGCAGTTTTCTATTTACAATTGCTCATAGCCCACAGCTCATATCTCATTGCTTAATAATTCGTTTTACAATATTTCCTTTTTCAGTATTTATCTTAACGAAATAAATTCCAGATTTTAAATCAGCTACATCAATAGCTACATTACCTTGTAGTCTTGTAGTCTCGTAGTCTTGTAGTCTTCCATAAACATCATAAATCTCTATAGTCAGTGCCTGAGTCTCAATATAAAGTATGTCGTTGACAGGATTTGGATAGACATTGACATTATCGTTTGTTTCAATATCTTTAATGCTTACTTCAGATTTTATTTGTTTTACGGCACCAATTGAAGTGATGTTATTTTCATAAACTGCCACTACTTCAATACCATAAATTCCGTCAGCGTTTTCTATTGTGTATGATAATTCTTTAGTATTTTCTGCCACTAATTCATTATTAATATATACGTTATAACCGACTGGAGTATTTTTTTCAGGAGCTTCCCAGCTTATTGTTTTATTGTCTTCTGTCAATTGAAGGTTTTGAACTGGATAAGGATGATTGCAGTATTCGTATAAATATCTGCTGTTCAATATTTCTCTGGTGTCGATGTCTTGAATCCAGACTGCGATTTCGAGGTCTTCAATTTCTTCGTTGAATGTGGTGCTCATGTCGTGTGAGAATTCAAAGCGTTGGTATTCGCCAGCTTTGAAGTCGCTGGTGTTGCCTTCTGCATTTGGATACATTTTCATCATGACATGATGGAATTCTTTAAGACCATAGTCGTAAGTGAAGTTTTCGGTTGTTGTCTTTTCATTGACTGTAACATGAACTTTCACGTTGTTGATGTCGATATATGACATGATATCCATAACGACATTGATGTTGTTGCCTTCTGTGTTGAAGGAGCCTTTTATGTCGATGAAAGCTGGGGAATTGTAGATTTCATCTAATTCTTCTTGTGTGACGGCTTTGTTGCTTCTGCCGATGCCGTTGTAAGCCAAGAATGGAACGCCGCCTACATTATAGAAATTCTTTCTTTTGCCGCCGTCTTCAATATAATAAGGGTCGCCTGGTGCAGGCCAATTCATGACATATTTTGTATAGACATATTTGCCTGGATTGTTGTCGCGCAATTCTTGCATTGTACGTTCTAAAGGAACACATGAACTGCATGTTGAACTTGAGAAATGTTCGAACATTGGTAATCTTTGTGTCTTGTTTAAAGCTACGCGTATGTTCTTGCGAGCAATGTTGTTGACAGTGTTTTGGTCATTTTCTCCGTTAACAGAAGTGATTTTAATTTCACTATCATAAGTGTTTGGTGTTAACTGTATTGATTTGGTAAATGTGAATTGGGCTTCTTCGTATTGTGCTAATTCTGTTTCAAACGATTCAGTAATTGTTTCTCCATTCATTTTGAATTGAGCTTCGAATGATGTTATTACATCGCTGCCTGTGTTTTGTATAGAAAAACTGATTTCTGTGTCGCCAGCAGGGACGATGTCGCCCATGTCAATGCTTTGAGCTTTAGCGTCGATGGTTACTAATGACGAGATTTCAAAATCGTCGAAAAACCAATTGCTGATATTTGTTGAATTGCCTTGGAAATAAAGACAGAACACAACATTGGCTTTGCCCATATCAGGTGTGCTGATAGATTTGATGACATTGTATTGTCCTGTTTCTGAATATGTTTGTGTCCAGACTGAGTTCCAAGTCTGACCATTATTTGCAGATGTGGCGATGCCAATCATCGCTGATGCGCTTTTCTTTTCGAAAAAATGTCTGAATGACACTACTATTGATGATAAACCTGTCAAGTCTACAGGTGTTGTGATGATGCGAGATACGCCGATAGCTTTAGGTTCATTGTTGAATTTCAATTCGTTGGCTTCTCCACCAGCTCTGTTAGTTGCTGAAATTGTCCAGTTTTCAGTTGAATTGTCCGATGTTGTCCAGCCTGTTGGTAATTGCATCGAATCGAAAGTTTCTCTTAAAATAATAGATCTGTTCTGTGAAAAAACAGCTGCCGAAATAAATAACGCAATTGTAAGTAATAATGTCTTTTTCATAATTTTCTTTTTTGCTGTGAGCAATTAACTCCTAACTCCTAACTTCTAATTCCTAACTCCTAACTAGTTTTTAATAATTCTTTTTACAATATTTCCTTTTTCAGTATTTATCTTAACAAAATAAATTCCAGATTTTAAATCAGCTACATCAATAGCTACATTATCTTGTAGTCTTGTAGTCTTGTAGTCTTGTATTCTTCCATAAACATCATAAATCTCTATAGTCAGTGTCTGAGTCAGTGTCTCAATATAAAGTCTGTCGTTAACTGGATTTGGATAAATGTTCAATGAAGTGATGTTTTCACTGATAGATTCAGTTGGTCTGTCAATTAAAATATTGCCGATGACACTTGTCGATGTCTTGCCGTTTTCATAAATAGCAACGACTCTTACGACTGTCAATCCGTTTATGTCGCTTGAAGAATAAGTCAATTCATTATGATTTTCAGCGACTAATGTGTCGTTGATGTAAATATTATATCCGATAGGGCTGCCTTGTTCTGGAGTTTCCCATGTGATTAATAATGTGCTGTCGGTGTCAGCGAGTTTCAAATTTTGAACAGGATAAGGATGTTCTGTGTATTCGTATAAATAGTTGCTGTTGTAAATCACAAAGCTTTCATAGTCTTGAATCCAAACTGCAACTTCGAGGTCGTTGAGTTCTTCAACGAAAGTCTCGTTCATATTGTAAGAGAACTCAAATTGTTGTAACTCGCCTGATGTCAAATTTAAAGTGGTTCCTTCGTGATTTGGCAACATTTTCATCATGATATGATGGAATTCAGTTTCGCCGTTATAACTTGCATTTCCTGTAGTTGTCTTTTCGTTGACAGTGACGAATAATCTTTTGTTGTAAAGATTTACGAAAGGCATAATATCGACATTGATGTTGATAATGCTGTCGTTTTCATTTATGTTGAATGCGCCTTTGAGTTCGATGTAAGCAGGAATGTTGTATTCTGTCATGAAATCTTGCTCTACGATGGCATTATTTCCGTATAAATCTCCGTTGAGGAAAATAGTAGGAGCGGCGGCTACACTATAATATTTCTTTCTTTCTCTACATTCGTCGGTGTAATATGGGTCGCCAGTAGTTGGATAATCTAAAGGGAATTTGGTGTAGGTGTATTGTCCGTGATGTTCTTCAGTGAGAAGTGCCATAGCTTGGTTGACAAGCACGCAAGGTGCGCATGTAGGACTTGAGAAATGTTCTATCATTGGCTTTCTTTGCAATGCTCCAAAAGCGATGTTGATTTCTGTTTCTATCACATTGTCAGATTTTACATCTTCTTTGTCGTTGACACTCAATATTGAGACTGTCAATTTATGTGTTCCTGGAGTGATGTCGACTTTTTCTTGGAAAGAAAATTGCTCTGTTTTTAATGAAGCGACGTTACATTCAAATGTTTCAACTACAGCTTCGTTGTCGTCTATTTGGAAACTTGCAGTGAATGAACTGATGGATTCTTCTCCTGTGTTTTTTGTTGTGAAAGAGATTTCGTTGTCTTTAGTTCCTATTACTTCAGGCATGTCAACAGACATCAATCCGAGGTTGAGTTCGTCGATGGTGTAAATGTCGATGTCGTCGAAATACCAGCCGTTCATATATCCTGAATTTCCGTCGAAGAAGATGCAGAACTTGACATTTTCTTTTCCCATATCAGGAGTTGAGATGACTTTGACGAAACTGTGTTGTCCTTGATTATCATTGGAATAATAGTCTTCCCAAGCGATGTTCCATGTCGCGCCGTTGTCTGATGTCGTTGCGACGCCCATTTTATGTCCGTTGTTATGATTGTCGAGGAAAGCTTTGAAAGATACGACCATATTGGTGACATCGGTGAGGTTGATGGCTGGCGATACCAGACGTGCTACGCCTTCAAATGATGGTTTCCAATAGAGTTTGATTTCATTTGGATCGCCACCAGCTTGATGTGTCTTGACAATCTGCCAGTTATCGATGCCTTTACCTTCAAATGTCCATCCTGTTGGAAAATCTTCAGAATCAAAATGCTCGCTGATATAAGCGATTCTGTTCTGCGCAAAAATCGTTACTGATAACAATAATGCTAATGTGAGAAGTAATGTCTTTTTCATAATTTTCTTTTTTGCTGTGAGCACCTAGCTTTGAGCCGTGAGCAGTTTTCGATTTACAAATGCTCATAGCTCGAAGCTCATTGCTTAATAATTCGTTTTACAATATTTCCTTTTTCAGTATTTATCTTAACAAAATAAATTCCCGACTTCAAATTCTCTACATCAATAGCTACATTATCTTGTAGTCTTGTAGTCTTGTAGTCTTGTAGTCTTCCATAAACGTCATAAATCTCTATCTGCGTCAGTGTCTGCGTTTGTGTCTCAATATAAAGTCTGTCGCTCACTGGGTTAGGGTAGATGTTGATGTTATTTGCTTCTATGTCAAAAATATTTTCTTCTGTGCTTAAAATCTTTGCGATTCTTACAGATTCCATATTGTTTTCATAAACGGCTTCGATTTCGATGTATGTTTTTTCACCTTCAACCCAATTGCTCCATTCTGTTAATGGATAATCTTGTGAGCTGTAATAATTTCCGTTGACATAGATGTTGTAAGCGATAGGATTTCCTTTTTCAGGAGCTTCCCATTTCGCTGTCAATTGGTTACCGTTTCTCTTTACTTCGACGTTTCTCACAGGATAGCAGTGTTCTGCAGATTCGTAAGCGAAGTGGCTGTTGTATATTTCTTTTGTCTCTTCATCTTGCAACCATAAAGCTACTTCAATGTCGTTGATTTCTTCCATATTGGTATTTGACATGTCGTAAGAGAATTCAAGACGTTTATATTCGCCAGCATTGATGTCGAGTGATGTTCCTTTGTCGTCGTTTAACATTTTCATCATCACATGATGGAACTCAGTCTCGCCATTTGTGCCAGTATTTTTTGTTGTAGTCTTTTCATTGACTGACACATAAGCCTTGATGTCTTTGGCATTGAAATAAGTCATGAAATCTGCTGTGACATTGATTGTTGTTCCAGTTACTGAGAATGAGCCTCTTATGTCGGCAAGTGCTTCTTTGTTATAATGTTTTTTGAATGTATCTTCGTTAATAGAAGCTTTGTCGATTAATGCTCCGTCGAAATGTACTTGAGGAACGCTGAGCACGTTGTAATATGACATTCTTGTTCCGACTTCTTCTGTGTAATAAGGGTCGCCGGCGCCTGGTCCGTTCACAGTGTATTTTGTGTAAGTATAGTTTCCTTTGTTGTTGTCTGTGAGTTCGGCCATGATGTTATTGACGGCAACGCAAGGGTCGCATGTTGAACTGGAGAAATGTTCTATCATAGGAGTTCTTTGTGTGTTACCCAAAGCTACGCCCACGTTTTTTGTCAGTTTCTTGCTCTCGTCAAGGTCTTCATCATTGATTCTAAATACTTCTATTTCAATATTATAATCGTTGCCGAAAGGAAAATAATAAGTGTCTTCAAATGTGAATTGTCTGCTGTCGAGATAATTCATGTCTGTGTAGAACGACTCTGAGAATAACTCTTCTTCGTTTATCAAACATCTTGCTTCGAATGATTTTATTGCAGTCTCGCCAACATTTTTAACGGTAAAGTTGATGTCGTGTCTGTTTTGAGCGATGTGTTTTGGAACATCGATGCTTGATATTTCAATGTCAATATTTTCAACGATATACACTTGGAAGTTGTCGAAATAAATGCCTGAAATGGCATAAGAGTTTCCTTCGAAATAAAGACAGAAATTAACGTTTTTCTTTCCCATGTCAGGACCGCTGATGTTGCATGTGATAGGGTATTTGTCTGTCTTTGTGTATTCTTCTGACCATACGCTGTTCCATGTATTTCCGCCGTCGGATGATGTTGCGACGCCTATTTTGGCTTTGTTGGTTGTTCCGAACATGGAGACGTAAGTGTCTAAAGACAACATCGCGCTTTTTATTCCTGTTAAATCGATGGCTGGTGAAACAAAACGTGCTATGCCATTGAACTGAGGACTCCAGGATAATTGCAATTCGTTGACTTTACCTCCCGCACTGAAACTCGGAGAGATATACCAGTTGTTGACGCCATTGCCAGCCTTCGTCCAACCATCAGGAATGGCATTGTCACTGAAATCTTCATTGATAATATAAATGTTATTTTGCGCATTTACTATCATCGCAAACAACAATCCTAATGTGAGAAGTAATGTCTTTTTCATAATTTTCTTTTTTGCTGTGAGCAACGGGCTTTGAGCTATGAGCAGTTTTCTATTTACAATTGCTCATAGCCCACAGCTCATATCTCATTGCTTAATAATTCGTTTTACAATATTTCCTTTTTCAGTATTAACCTTAACGAAATAAATTCCAGATTTTAAATCAGCTACATCAATAGCTACATTACCTTGTAGTCTCGTAGTCTTGTAGTCTTGTAGTCTTCCATAAACATCATAAATCTCTATAGTCAGTGTCTGAGTCAGTGTCTGAGTTTCAATATATAATCTGTCGTTAACTGGGTTAGGGTAGACATTGATATTGTTTGTTGCTATATTTTCTTCAACATTTACCCATGTGCCTTTGAAAACTTTTGCGATTCTTACCGATGTCTTGTTGTTTTCATAAACAGCAACTACTTCAGCGATATGTGTTCCAGAGTTTAATTTTTCGATAAGCTGAGGTTCTTCTGAATGATAAATTAGCTTGTCAGCATTGTTTTCTGCAATCAATTCTCCGTCGATGTAGATATTGTATTTTGTAGGATTTCCTTTTTCTGGAGCCTCCCAAATGATTTCGACAGCACCTGTACAATCGAGGATTATTTCAGCTTTCATGTTTTGAACAGGGTAGCAGTGGTCTGTGTATTCATAAGCGAAGTGGCTGTTGTATATCTCTTTTGTCTCGTAATCTTGTAACCAAAGAGCTACTTCGAGGTCGTTGATGTCTTCCATAAAAGATTTTTCCATGTCGTAAGAGAATTCGAGACGAGTGTATTCTCCAGCATTGATGTTAATGATGTTGCCGTTAGGATTTTCTAACATCTTCATTGTGATATGATGGAATTCTTTTTCGCCGTTGGTGCTTGCATTTTCTGTTGTAGTCTTTTCATTTACAGAGATATAAGCTCTTACGCTGTCCATTGCGATATATGACATGAAATCAGCTGTGACAGTGATTATGTTGCCTTCAACATTGAAAGCTCCTCTTACGTCGGCGTATGTTGGTGTTCCGTATGCAGCGTTGAGTGCTTCTGGTGTCACGATTTCGTATTCACGCAAGTCGCCGTCGAGATATAATTCAGGTGCGTTGCTTACTCCGTAATAATCAACTCTTGTCTTGCATTCGTTGGTTGCGTATGGGTCGCCGAGGCCAGGCCATTTTACAGGATATTTGGTGTAAGTGTATTTGCCTGGATTGTCTTTCTCAACTTGAAGCATCATGGCGTTTGCGCTGACACATGGAGGACATGTCGAACTTGAGAAATGTTCTATCATAGGAATCTTTGAAGCGTAACCCATACCTGTAGCGATATGTTTTTCTAAAATGTTGTTGCTTTCATTGCTGTCGCTGCTGCCATTGACAGACAGGATTTCTATGTTTACGTTATATGTTCCAGGAACGATATAAATTTTTTCTGAGAATGTAAATTGTTGAAACTCTAATGTTTCTATATTTGTATTGAATGTTTCTGTTACTACTTCGCCATCGATTGTATATTTTGCTTCAAATGATGTGATTGGTGTTGAGCCGATATTTTGTACGGTGAATGAAACTTCGTGTTCGCCGTAGTTGCTCATCTCTGGAATGTCGACAGTTGTCATTCCTAAATCGAGGCCTTCTTGTGAAGATATTACGAAATCATCGAAATACCATCCGTTAAGTGTGAATGAAGAGCCTGTGAAGAACAAACAGAAATACACTCTTTCATTGCCGAGGTCAGGAGTGCTGATGAGTTCAAAGACTTCGTAACGTCCTGATGCCTCGTATTGTTGTTGCCATGCGACATTCCAATTGATGGTGTCGAGTGATGTGGCGATGCCGAGTGTGTAGGCATTGATTTGGCTGTCGAGGGCGTGTTTGAAACTTACCACGACTTCTTTCGCATCCTTGAGGTTTAATGCTGGTGTTATGATGCGTGATGTTGAATTAAATAAAGGTGGCATAAAATTGAACATCAGTTCGTTAGCCTCGCCTCCCGCATTGGCGGATTTTGACATAACCCAGTTCTCTTTTCCGATTTCAGATTTTCTCCATCCTTCAGGAAAATTTTCACCATCGAAACTTTCATTCAAATAAGCGTGACTTTGTCCAAATGTCATCGCTGTTAACATCAATGCTAATGTAAGTAGTAAAGTCTTTTTCATAATTTTCTTTTTTTGCTGTGAGCATTGAGCCGTGAGCAATGAAGAATTTTCAATTGTCCATAGCTCATAGCTCGAAGCTCATCGCTTAATAATTCGTTTTACTAAATTTCCTTTTTCAGTATTAATTTTAACAAAATAAATTCCAGATTTCAAATTCTCTACATCAATAGCTACATTACCTTGTAGTCTCGTAGTCTTGTAGTCTTGTAGTCTTCCATAAATATCATAAATCTCTATAGTCTGAGTCAGTGTCTGAGTCTCAATATATAATTTGTCGTTAACTGGATTTGGATAAATGTTACATTCTAATTTATTGTGTTCCAATATATTATCTCCGTAAGCATATTTCTTTACAACGCCTACTGATGTCTTGTCGTTTTCATATACAGCCACTACTTCAACTAAAAATAATTTTCCGTCTGATGTGGTGTTATATGATAATTCTGTTGTGTTTTCTAATACTAATTCATTATTTATGAATACGTTATATCCGATAGGATTGCCTTGCTCTGGAGCTTCCCAGCTTACATTTCTTTCGTTGCCTTTAACATCTATTTTTAAGTTACGCACTGGATAGCAATGTCTTGTGTATTCGTAGGCATAACGGCTGTTATAGATTTCTTTTGTCTCGTAGTTTTGCAACCATAAAGCCACTTCCAAATCGCCGATGTCTTCCATGAAAGTTTCGGTGATGTTTAAAGTACATTCCATACGATAATATTCTCCAGCCTTGATGTTGACGATTCTGCCTTCTGCATCGTCCGACATTACCAATGAAATATGATGGAATTCTGTCTCTCCATTTTCAGATGCGTTTTTTGTTGTGGTTCTTTCATTGACAGAAACATAAGCTCTCACATTATTAATATTAGCGTATGACATGAAGTCGGCCACTATTCTGATGGAGTCGTAATCTACGTCGAAAGCACCGCTGATATTAACGTAAGCAGGTGTATTGTATTGAGTTTCAAAATTTTGTGCTTTGATAGCTCCGAATCCTTGGTTGCCGCCATCGAGGAATAAATGTGGAGCAGAAGTGACGCCATAATATAATGTTCTCACATTTGCATGTTCGGTGTTATATGGGTCGCCAGGATTTGGAAATGACAATGGATATTTGACGTATGTGTATTTGCCAGGATTATTGGCTGTGAGTTTGTTCATATTGACATTGACTTCTTTGCAAGGTCCGCATGTAGAACTTGAGAAATGTTCAATCATTGGGATACGTTGTGCGCTGCCCATTGTCACAGCGAAGTTTTTGTCTAAATAATTGTTGCTTTCGTCATTGTCTTGAGTATCATTCACTTCTGTGATATTTATTGGAATATTATAGTTTCCTGGATTTAAGACAAAAGCTCTGTTTAATGTAAACTGTTTGGTTTCAAAAGGTGCGAGTTCTGTTTCAAAAGATTGGACATCCATTGTTCCGCAATAGCTGTCATCTATATTTGCAGTCTCTATTTGGAATGACTTAATTGTTTCTTTGCCAATATTTTGCACAGTGAATTTTACTTCAGTTTCGCCAGCTTCAACAATTTCTGGTACGTCGATGCTGAGTATTCTAAGGTCGATGTTTTTTTGAACGAAGACTTCAATGTCATCGAAATGCCAACTGTATAAATTGTATGAATCGCCTTCAAAGAAAAGACAGAATTTTACTCTCGATTCTCCCATGTCAGGAGTGCTGATGACTTTATTAACAACGTAATTGCCTGTCTGTGAATAAGTCTGTGACCAGGCTTCGTTCCATGTTACGCCATTGTCGGATGAGGTGGCAATGCCTATTTTACTAGAACCGGAAAAATTGTCAAGGTAATGTTTAAAAGAAATGGCAACTTTTTCTATGTCTTTGAGATTCACAGCTTTAGTAACAAGACGTGAAATGCCGTTGAAACCAGGGTCAAAGTATAGCATAAGTTCGTTGCATTCTGAACCTGCTCTGTCGGTAAGAGATATTTTCCAGTTTGTGGTTCCATAACCATAAACAAGCCAACCATTTGGCAATGAGGTAGAATCAAAAGTCTCTTTGATAAGAAATGACTTTTCTTGAGCAAATATCGTTACCGATAACAATAATCCTAATGCGAGAAATAATGTCTTTTTCATAATTTTCTTTTTTTTGCTGGGAGCATTGAGCCGTGAGCAATGAAGAATGAAGAATTTTCAATTGCCCATAGCTCATAGCTCGAAGCTCATCGCTTAATAATTCTTTTAACTATATTTCCTTTTTCAGTACTTATCTTAACGAAATAAATTCCAGATTTCAAATTCTCTACATCAATAGCTACATTATCTTGTAGTCTTATAGTCTTATAGTCTTGTAGTCTTCCATAAACGTCATAAATCTCGATAGTCAGTGTCTGAGTCAGTGTCTGAGTCTCAATATAAAGTATGTCATTAACTGGGTTAGGGTAGACGCTGCATTTGTTGTCTTTTATTTCATTAACACTTACGACATCGCTGATTTTGCCGATAAGACTTACTGATCTTTTGCCGTTTTCATAAACTGCCACGATTTCAACGTAATGTGTTTTACCGTCATAGACATTTAATGCTGAATTTTCGTCAATGAATGTCAATTCTTTAAAGTTTTCTTCGACCCAAATTCCGTCAATTATGATATTATATCCGTCAGGAGTATTGCCTTCTGGAGCTTCCCAAGTGAGTTTTAATTTTGGGTCGTCACCAATAGTTGTGATGTTTAAATTTTGAGCTGGATAAACGTGATCGCTATATTCGTAAGCGAAACGACTGTTGTATATTTCTTTTGTTGAATAATTTTGAATCCATATTGCAACTTCGAGGTCGCTGAGTTCTTCAACGTTTGTCAATGACATATCGTGAGTGAATTCAAGGCGTTGATGTTTTCCAGCTTCTAAATTTAATTTTGCATTGCTTGTCAATAATTTCATCAAAATATGATGGAATTCTGTTTCGCCGTTAGAACCAATGTTTTCTGTTGTAGTTTTCTCATTGATAGCGAGATATGCTACCACGTTTTTAATGTCAGAATATGAGAAAATGTCAGCAATGATATTGATGGTGTTGTCTGTTTCATTAACTTTAAAACTTCCTCTTATGTCGATGAAAGATGCTGTGTTGTAGCTTCTATCCAATTTTTCTTGTGGGAGAGGGTCTTCGGTTTTATTTCCGTCGAGGAAAATAGTTGGAACATTATTGACATTATAATAACTTCTTCTGGTTCCGCAGTCGGAAATGTAGTAAGGGTCGCCAGGAGAAGGTCCGTTCATAGGATATTTCACATATGTGTATTTGCCTGGATTGTTGTCGGTGAGAGTGTCCATTCCTTTGTTGGTGAAAACGCAAGGGAAGCATGTAGAACTTGAGAAATGTTCTATCATAGGGATTCTTTGGCATGTTCCGAGTTTTACATCTATGTTTTTGGTTTTGATGTTGTTGTCGGCGTAATTGTCGATATTGTCGTTGACGGATGTTATCTCAACGTTTAACTTATATTCGCCAACATTAGCAAATAATGGAGTTTCAAATGTGAATTGTTCTATTGAGAAAGTTTCCATATTTGTTGAGAAAGTCTCTTCTATGAATTCGCTTTCGCCTTCGATTTGGAATTTGGCTTTGAATGAAGTGATGGCTGTTTTGCCTAAATTTCTTACTGAAAAAACAATGTTGTTATTGCCGTTTCCTAAATTGCTATCAGTGTTGATGCTTAATACTTCAGCGTCTATTTCTTCTTGTTTGAAGATTAAGATGTCGTCGAATTGCCATGAGTTGATGTCTTTTGTTGATCCTTCGAAATAGATGCAAATCATAACATTTTCTTTTCCCATGTCGTCTGTTTCGATGATTTCGTTAACGACATATCTTCCAGTTTGGTTGTAAACTTGACTCCATCCAGTATTCCATGTTGCTCCATTGTCGGAAGAAGTAGCGATGCCGAGAGTGCATATGCCATCGTAATATGGATAATAATCGAAGTAATGTTTGAATGATATAACTATAGATGAAATTCCAGTAAGATTTATTGCTGGTGTTGCAAAGCGTGATGTGCCAGTGAAGTCTGGATCCCAGAAGAAATCGAGTTCGTTAGGTGCGCCGCCTGCTTTGTCTGTCGCAGTAACACTCCAGTTTTTGTTGCCGCCGCCAAAGATTGACCAGCCTTTAGGCAATGTCTTGCCATCAAAAGTTTCTTGAATAAGAGTGCCTCTGTTTTGAGCAAAAATCGAAACAGATAATAATAATGCAATTGTAAGTAGTATGGTCTTTTTCATGATTTATATTTTTTGCTGTGAGCAATTAACTCCTAATTCCTAACTCCTAACTAATTCTTAATAATTCGTTTTACTATATTTCCTTTTTCAGTATTAATTTTAACGAAATAAATTCCAGATTTCAAATTCTCTACATCAATAGCTACATTATCTTGTAGTCTTATAGTCTTGTAGTCTTGTAGTCTTCCATAAATATCATAAATCTCGATGGTCAGTGTCTGAGTCAGTGTCTGAGTCTCAATATAAAGTTTGTCATTCACTGGATTTGGATACAAATAGAATGAATCTTTTAATTCATTAATATTTTCGCCTAATGTTTTGACACACACTTTGTTAGAATGTTCTGATTCTACATCGTCAAAGATAGCTGTTACTGTATAACAATATTCTGTGTTGTATTCAAGATTTTCGTCTGTGTAGTTTGTTTCAGTTATATTTTTAATTAAAACAGTGTCGCGATAAATGTTGTAGTTTGTTGCATCTTTAACAGCATTCCACGTTAAACTTATTGAAGATGAGCTTGTTGGATTTGCAGTTAAATTATTTGGAGCTACTACTGTTATAGGATCTTCTTCTACAACTCCGAACAATTTCGCTACGCCTACTGATGTCTTGTTGTCTTTATAAACAGCAACGACTTCAGCGGTGAATGCTTCTTCTGTTGTATTGAAAGTATATGATAAAACTGATTCGTTTTCAGTGACTAATTTACCATTGATATACACATTATAGTATATAGGTGAGCCTTCTTCTGGAGCGTCCCATGTCAATGTGTTTTCATCTCCATTTTGATTTAAGGTTAAATTTTGGATAGGATAGCAGTGATTTGTATAAGGAAATGCAAAGTTACTATTGTAAATCTCTTTTGTATCAGGATTTTGCAACCATAACGCGACTTCAAGGTCGTCGAGTTCTTCAACTTTAGTCAGCGACATATTATGAGTGAATTCTAGACGTTGATATTCTCCAGCTTTGATGCTGATTGGATTTCCAGATTTTGATTTTAACATTTTCATCAAGATGTGATGGAATTCTGTCTCGCCGTTAGAACCGATATTTTGAACTGTAGTCTTTTCATTTACAGTGATATAAGCTACAACATTGTCTAATGTTACGTATGACATGAAGTCGGCGATGATATAAATGTTATCGTCTTCTAAAGAGAACGCGCCTCTGATGTCAGCATATGCAGGTGTGTTGTATCTTTCATCTAACATCGTCTGTGTGAGATAGTTGCTGCCTTTATTTCTGCCGTCGAGGAAAAGGTTTGGCACTCCAGTGACGCCGTATTCTTGTACTTTGTGTAAGGCTTCAAAATTGTGATAAGGGTCGCCAGCAGTAGGGAACTTCGTGTAAGTGAATTTGCCTTCGTTGTTTTGTGTGAGTGTGTGCATCTGTTGGTTGACAGCTACGCATGGTCCGCAAGTTGAACTTGAGAAATGCTCAATCATTGGAATTCTCTGTGCTTTGTTGAAAGCGACTAAAACGGCTTTTTCAAGGTAATTGTTGTTTGCATCTTGATCGTCTTTGCCGTTGACAGACATGATTTCTACTGAAATATTATAAGGCTTGCTTCTAGTTATGGCGTTGAAAGTCTTGTCTTTATATGTGACTTGAACTATTTCTGAATTGTTGATGTTTTGTTCAAAAGTCGCAGTTATTGGTGATTCCCAATTACTTGCTTTAATCTGTGCTTCGAACGACTCGATTGGGTTAAGTCCGAGGTTTTCAACTGTGAATGCGATTTCTCTTTCTCCTGTTTCGACGATATCAGGAATATTGATGTCGACGATTCTCAAATCTAATTCCGATTGATGGTATATCATCAAGTCGTCGAAGAACCAGTTGTTCATTTCTCTTGAATTGCCTTCGTAGAACAGACTGATAATCACGTTATCTTTACCCATGTCAGGAGTTGTGAATTTAGTTTCCACATCATAAACGCCTGTCATTGTGTATTCTTGTGACCAACCTGTGTTCCATGTCTCGCCATTGTCTGACGATGTGGCGATGCCGATAGTATGAGTAAATACGCCGTTTTTGAAGTTTGTAAACAAATGTTTGAAAGAGACTGTCATCTCATCGACATTGCTGAGGTTGAATGGCGTGGTGATAAGACGCGTAATTCCTTCAAATGCAGGAACTTCAGCGAGTTTTAATTCGTTGCCGTCGCCACCAGAATATGTGGTTGCCGAAATCATCCAGTTGCTGGCTCCATTCTCTGACGTGCTCCAGCCATTAGGCAATTCCGATCCGTTAAATGATTCATCAACAAATGTTTGAGAAAACAAAACCGTTGAAAGTACTAATGCAATTGTAAGTAGTAAGGTCTTTTTCATTGCTTAATAATTCTTTTTACAATATTTCCTTTTTCAGTATTTATCTTAACAAAATAAATTCCCGACTTCAAATTTTCTACATCAATAGCTACATTACCTTGTAGTCTTGTAGTCTTGTAGTCTTGTAGTCTTCCATAAACGTCATAAATCTCTATAGTCAGTGTTTGAGTCTGAGTTTCAACATAAAGTCTGTCATTTACTGGGTTAGGGTAGATGTTAATCAATTGATTATGTTCAGCTATTGATGTTGTATCGTCTTCTATTGCTGTTTCATTTTCAGCGAACAAACTTACGCTTACTGAAGATTTTTCATTGTATAAAGCAAAAACTTCAATTACGTTTTTATCTTTTGATGATGTTAGAGTATAAGATGTTTCTGCAATGTTATTAGCGACTAATTCGTTGTTTACAAGTACGTTATATCCTGTAGGATTGCCTTGTTCTGGTGTTTCCCAGCTGATGTTTTTGCCTTTTGCAGTGAGGTTTTGCACTGGATATGGATGTGATGTGTATTCTTGTAAGAAACGGCTGTTATAAATTTCTTTTGACTCGTAGTTTTGAATCCAGACAGCGACTTCAAGGTCATTGATTTCTTCCATATTTGTTGTCGTCATGTCGAGAGTGAATTCGTAGCGTTGATATTTTCCTGCTTCAAAACTAGCTTCGATGCCTTCTGCGCCGCTTAGCATATTCATCAAAACGTGATGGAATTCAGGAAGACTGCCTTCGACTTTATTTTCAACAGTTGTCTTTTCGTTTACAGTGGCGAATACTCTTACGTTAGGCATGTCGATATAAGAAATGATGTCAGCTGTTACATTGATAGTGTTGTCGTTAACATCAAAAGCGCCAATTATTTCCATGTAAGAAGGAATGCTGTATCTGTCATCGAAATTAGATTGTTTTGGTTGTCTGGTTGTTGTTGTACCGTCGAAAGTGATTGAAGGAACGCCTTTGACTTTATAGTAGTTGCCTCTTGTCATGCAATCTTCCAGATAGTATTTGTCGCCAGGAAGTGGATAATTCCAAGGATATTTAACGTATGTATATCGACCTTCGTTGTTGTGTGTGAGACCTAATAATGTGGTATCCACAGGAATACAATTGATGCAAGTAGCACTTGAGAAATGTTCTAGCATTGGAGTTCTTTCAACGGTTTTCATAAAAGTTCTGATTTCTTTTGATGATGTGTTGTTGTCAAGATTTGCGTCTTCTTCACCGTTGACACTGAGAATATTAACTTTTATTTCGTAAGTTCCTGGAAGAAGTTCTACAGCTTGTTTGAATGTTGCGGTTACTTTTTGGTTTGGAGCTACAGTAATGTTAAATGTTTCTGTTACAATATCAAAACCTTCTATTTCATAACTTGCTTCGAAAGATGTGATTTCGTCTCTGCTAATATTGTCTACAGTGAAGCCGATTTCAATATTTCCAGATTGTGTAATATTGTTTACATCAATGCTAGATAATTGAATGTCAGTTCCTTCATCGCTTAATGTGAAGATACAGATGTCATCGAAGAACCATTTGTTGAAATTGTAAGTATTGCCTTCATAGAACAAACAGAACAAAACATTGTTTTTACCCATGTCGGCAGTCTTGATGGTTTCGTTGATGTTATATTGTCCAGATGATGCAGCTTCTGAATATGTGCGTGACCAGCCTGTATTCCAGGTAGTTCCGTTGTCAGAAGATGTTGCAATGCCGATTGTGCTGCTCAATTGAGCATTGCTTAAGTTATGTTTGAAAGAAAGTCCGAGTTCTTTTACATCAGTCAAATCAGCTGAACCCATAACAAGATGAATGCCTGCTGTTACAATAGGACTGCTCTTGAAAAACAATTCGTTAGGGTCGCCACCAGCATTGTTGGTGGAGTTTATCTTGAAGTTGTCTGAGCCTTCTCCCATGAAATACCAGCCTTCTGGCATCTCTGAAGAATCAAATGTTTCATTGATTATGAATGAATTGTTTTGTGCAAAAACTGCCACTGAAAACAATAATGCTAATGCTAAGAATAAATTTTTTCTCATCTTTCTAAATAAAATTAATAAATAAAAATTAAAATTGTATTAATTTGCAAATATATGTTTTTATCAGAATTATCAGTGCTTTTTTTGTAAAAATATTCAACAATTAGTATAATATTTTACTTTTTTTTATCTTTGCAAATCTTAATATAAAAATTGTAAAAATAATGTTCAAACCTACAGAATATCAGATTAAATCGGTAGCAACTGGTAACGTGTGTGAAGACAGCGGCTGGTCGCTTGATTTTAAAGGTGAAGAGAAACCAAGTCTTATTCGTGCAATTTATGCCAACAAACAACTTGAAGTCAAAGAAGAAAACAACGGGCTTTATTGTTATGCTGATTGGCTTCCGATAAAGCGTCAGCTAAAATGTGATTCAAAACCAATTACTTATAAAAGTGTAAAATTGGCTGATAAGTTAGGATTGAGTAATTTATATATTACTTTTAACGGTTATTATCCAGAGATTGGCGCGAATATGCGTACTTGTTCTTTCAAGGAAACGGAGGCGTATTCTATCTGTGCGCGTCTCTCGGAAGATAAAAAAGACGAGGTTATCGTGGTGTCGTCGGCAGGTAACACAGCGCGTGCTTTCGCTCAGGTCTGTTCTGATAACAACATAAAATTATTATTAACAATACCAGAGGATAACCTCGATGCGCTTTGGTTCGAGAAGCCGTTAAATCCATGTGTTAAGGTGCTGGCGACCAAGTCGGGAAGCGATTATTTCGATGCGATAAATCTTGGTAATGTTGTCTGTGAAATGGAAGGCTTTTTTGCTGAAGGCGGTGCGAAAAACATAGCTCGTCGCGATGGTATGGCAACAACGATGTTGTCGGCTGTGACTTTCATCGGAAGAATTCCAGAATATTATTTTCAAGCTGTCGGTAGCGGAACGGGAGCCATTGCTGCATGGGAAGCTAACTTGAGATTCATCGAAGACGGACGTTTCGGTACAAATAAAGCTAGAATTTATGTCTCCCAAAACGTTCCATTTTTGCCGATGTACGAGGCTTGGAAACACGGCTCACGCGAGATGCTTGCTTATGACAACGATCAGGCACGAAAAGACGCTAACACTGTGATTGCTAAGGTTCTCACAAATCGTAAGCCTCCTTATTCTATCGCTGGCGGATTGTATGACGCCATGAAAGACACCGATGGTGATTTCTTCGCTGTGACAAACGAAGAGGCTGAAGCCGCCGGCAAATTATTCGAGGAGTTGGAAGGCATCGACGTCAATCCGGCGGCAGCGGTCGCAACGGCGTCACTAATACAGGCCGTCGAAAATAATCAGGTGGAAAAAGATGCCGTCATCATGCTTAACATCACAGGCGGCGGCGAGAAACGATTCAAAGAAAACAAGGAAATATTCTACCTTAAACCAACGAAAGTGTTTGATATTAACGCAACTAAGGAAGAGATTCACGAATTCCTGAGAACTTTGAAATTTTAAAAATATCCACGAAATTACACTAAACGACACTAAAAATACATTCGTTAAGATTCGTGTGGTTTCGTGGATGTGAAATGATGATTCACGAAATTACACTAAACGACACTAAAAATACTTTCGTTAAGATTCGTGCAGATTCGTGGATGTGAAATGATGATTCACGAAATTTCACTAAATAGCACTAAAATATTCGTGCAGATTCGTGTGGTTTCGTGGATGTGAATGAAGAACCACGAAATAGCACTAAAAAACACTAAAAATACTTTCGTTAAGATTCGTGTGCTTTCGTGGATGTGAATGAAGAACCACGAAATTACACTAAAAAACACTAAAATATTCGTTAAGATTCGTGTGGTTTCGTGGATGTGAAATGATGATTCACGAAATTACACTAAACGACACTAAAAATACTTTCGTTAAGATTCGTGTGGTTTCGTGGATGTGAAATGAAATTGTGGACAAAAAAATAGAGGCGTCACTTCTGTGGCGCCTCTTCTTGTTGTCTTATAGTCTTGTTGACTTGTAGTCTTATTTTTCAATGAAAGCGATTGTTTCACCTTTTTCAACGAGTTTGCCTTGTGGAGCAACAGCTTCAACAATCTTACCTGGCCATAATGCTACGACTGGTTCTTGACCGTAAGGTGCTTGGATTTGTGCGATGATGTCGCCTTCTTTGTAAACTGTACCTGGAGCTGGTGTTGTTGACTTGTCGTTGAAGTCGATGTCCCATAAGATTCTTCCGCCAACAGGAGCCACTACTGGTTCTGCGTTTGGATGACGTAATGCTCTTAAATCTGGAATCTTGACTTCGCCGCCAGCTTTTTCAAACTTAGCTTTCATCTTTTCTTCTAATTCTTGGTTGAAACGACGTTTAGCTTCGCCTGATTTATATTCACGGTATTGTTTTTCGTGCATTGCAAATTCGAAGAGTTCTTCTTCGTCTGGACCTAATTCCCAACCGTTTTCTTCCATTTCTTTGCGGAAACGTGGAAGTTCATCTGGATAGTTGTCTTGTGGGTTACCTTCGAAGAATTCTAAGCCTTTCTTCTTAGCGAGGTCGATGATTTCTTGGTCTAATTTACCTGGGAGTTGACCAGCTTTACCTAAAATCATGCCCCATGCTGCAGGGTCGATAGAGTTTTCGTAACGAGCGTCGCCTTTGCTTAATGAATAGAGGTTCATCAAAGCGATGTTCTTGGTGTATTGGCTGAATGGAGTTACCAATGGAGGGTAACCGAGTTTAGGCCATATATTTTGTACTTCGTCGAAGAGTTGAACGAGGAGTTCGTCTTCTGTGAGTTCTTTTTCACCTTTGTTTTTGAGGTTCATGTTGATAGCAGCGTGAACGCCTTTGAGGTCAGCCATGAGTGAGCCCATCATACCACCTGGGAGACCGCAGCCTAACATCAATGAGTTGAGGTAACGGTTACGTGGGTCAATCCAGTAGCCTAAGAAGTCGTCGATGAAGCTTTGTGTCATTGCGCGAGCTTCCATATATGCGTTCATGTCGATGTCTTTTACTAAGAAACCAGCGTCTTTCAACATAGCTTGTACTGAAATAACGTCTGGGTGAACCATACCCCATGAAAGTGGTTCCATAGCAACGTCGATGTAGTCAACGCCAGCGTGAGCAACTTCTAACATAGAAGCCATTGATAAACCTGGGCCTGAGTGACCGTGGTATTGAACCTTGATTTCTGGGTGTTGTTTCTTGATAGCAGCGACGACTTTGCCCAATGAGAATGGACGGCCGATACCTGCCATGTCTTTCAAAGCGATTTCTTTAGCACCAGCTTGGATGAGCTTTTCAGCCATGTCGATGTAATATTCAGCTGTGTGAACTGGTGAGTAAGTGATACTCATAGCAGCTTGTGAAATCATACCTGCTTCGTTAGCCCATTGGATTGAAGGGATGATATTGCGAACGTCGTTCAAACCGCAGAAGATACGAGTGATGTCGACGCCTTGAGCTTTCTTCACTTTGTACATAAGTTGACGAACGTCAGCTGGAACTGGGTTCATACGCAAAGCGTTGAGAGCGCGGTCGAGCATATGGCATTCGATGCCGCCTTTGTGTAATGCTGCTGTGAAAGCGCGTACTGAATGGTTTGGATTTTCTCCGTATAATAAGTTAACTTGTTCTGCAGCACCGCCATTAGACTCGACGCGGTCGAAGCAACCCATCTTGATGATGATAGGAGCGATTTGTTCTAATTGGTCTTTGCGTGGAACGTATTTACCGGAACTTTGCCACATGTCACGGTAAACTAAACTGAATTTTATTTCCTTTTTCATTTTATGTTTTTGTTAAAATTTCACAAAATTAATAGCTTACAAAAATAGTAATTTTTTTTAAATTAAGAGTTAGGAGTTAGGAGTTAGGAATTATTTTTTTTGATGTTCAATTTCTAACTTCTAATTAAAAAAAACTGTTGTCCGTTGACTATTGTCTTTTAATACACCAACAATCCGACTATTGCTCCTAATCCAATTATTGCAAACGGTCCGACTTTCTTGAAATATAAAGCGATGAATGCCACAATGCATATCACGAAGCTCTTCCAGTCGATGAAGTTTTCTGGTGTGGCGAGTGTGACGGCAGCGGTGCCGATAAGTCCGATAACCGCTGGCTTTAATCCTGACATCACGCCTTTGAATATTGGATGATTTTTCCAAGCCTCATAGACTTTACATAAAAGAAGAACTATTATAAATGAAGGCAATACAACCGCAAATGTCGCTGTGAATGAGCCGAGAATGCTCATGAATTCTGAAGCTCCTGATTTTACCAATACTTCGTATCCTATGTAAGTGGCGGAGTTGATGCCGATAGGCCCTGGCGTCATTTGTGAGATGGCAACGATGTCGGTGAATGTGGTCTCGTCAATCCAGCCGTGAACGGTAACGACTTCATTCTGAATGAGAGGAAGCATGGAATAGCCGCCTCCGATGGTGAACATACCGATGATGAAAAATGTCAAGAATAACTCAAGATATATCATGATGTTCTTTGTTTTTATACCAACTGATGAAAGCGGCAATCACGATGACGCATATCAGTATGTAAATAGGTGAGACACTTAAAAAACAAACTAAAGTCATTGATAGAACAACGACTGCCCATGACCACCATTTCATTTTTGTGGCTTTAATCATGTCAATGACAGGAACACCGATGAGTGCTACCACCACAGGTCTGATACCTTTGAACGCCTTGATGACGTATTCGTTATCCTTGAAATTGGTGAAGAATATCGCAACCAATAAGATAATGAGGAAAGGAGGAAGGCAACTGGCAATAGTCGCTACAACACTTCCTTTGGTGCCTCTTAATTTATGTCCCGTCAGGATGGAAATATTGACAGCAAACAAACCTGGTGCCGTTTGTGATAAGGTGATGATATCGACAAAGTCTTCGTCGTTGAGCCACTTACGACTGACGAGTTCCGACTTAATAGCCGCAATCATCGGGATGCCTCCACCAATAGTGAAGGCTCCGATCTTTGCGAATATCCAAAATATCTGCCACAGACTTACCATGTTTTTTTATTTTTTTACTAAGGCTGTTGAACTAAGGCTATTGAACTAGTTCTTAGTTCTTAGCTCTTAGTTCTTAGTTTTTAGTTCATCTCAACATTCCTTCGTTGCAGCTTCTAATCTCTTCATGATTGAGAAGATGACGATGGCTGATAACAAGCATAATACTACGAGGACGCCCCATACCATCCATAATGGCATTCCTGTTCCCCAAATCTTGGCGATGACGCTGGTTAAATAGTTGCCGATTGCAGTGACGCAGAACCAGCAGCCCATCATCATGCCTTTGTATTTTGGAGGAGCGACTTTCGTTACGAATGAAATGCCGATAGGGCTTAACAATAACTCGGCGAATGTCAATACTAAATATGTGCTGATGAGCCAGTTAGGTGATACTAATGTGTTGCTTACGCCGCCTGCTGCTTTCAATTCTGCTGGACTCATGAGATGTAATGATGCCATTGCCATGACGGTGAAACCTAAAGCTGCTACAACCATACCCATACCGATTTTCTTTGGTGATGAAGGCTCTTTGTCTCTCTTTGCCAAAGCTCCGAAAACTGCCATTGATACTGGTGTCAATGCGACTACGAAGAATGGGTTGAATTGTTGGAATTCTTGAGGTAAGATGCTGATTGTTGATGGCATGCCGAGATATAATGCTGCTGCACCAGCCCATAATAATAAGGTGATGACGCCGCTGAGGATTCTGTTCTTTATTGTTTCAGCTTGGAATGTTGAGAATAAGGTGTAGACAGAGATAGCAATTAATGTCAATGCCCAGATGTTGAAACCTATTCTTGAGAATCCTGAAGCTGTGTTTGCGGTGTAGTCGCGGGCGAAGAAGGTGAGGCACAATCCGCTTTGTTGGAACGACATCCAGAAGAAGATGACAACAGCGAATACCATGAATAAGGCTGTCATGCGAGTGCGTGTTTGCTCTGGAGTGAGTTCAACGACTTTAACTGTGGTGCTGCCCATTTCCTTAGCTTGTTTTGTGTTGACGTCAGCGTGTTTGAACCAGTTGCGACAGCAGAGGTAAATCGCCATTGAGAGTACCAATGAGATACATGCAACGCCGAAGCCGTAGTTATATGCTGTTGATAATGAGTCGATGTAATTTTGTGCGAAAACAGCCAAGTCGCCAGTGTAGTTTTGTTGTGCTGCGAGAACCTCGAATGATTGCAAGGCGTCGGCAGAGATAGTTCCATCGAGATATTGATGAGCGAGTGATGGAATCTGTGGGACGTAAGTGAAGCCAGCTTTGCCGAGGAAGAGGTCGGTGACTTTTGTCGCTGTCATAGGAGCGAACATAGAACCGATGTTGATAGCCATATAGAAAAGGCTGAAACCGTTGTCGCGGAAAGGACTGTATTTCGCCTCGTCGTATAAGTTGCCGACCATAACTTGGAGGTTACCTTTGAAGAGACCTGTTCCTATCGCGATGAGAGCGAGTGCTGAGAACATGGTGACTTTTGCGGTAGAACCCATCATTGGGACTGCGAGAAGGAGGTAACCGAGGAACATGACCACGATACCTGCTCTTACCATTTTGCCGTATCCGAAACGGTCTGCGAGGATGCCGCCGATGAGAGGCATGAAGTAAACGAAGCCGAGGAATGCGCCGTAGATTTGGCCTGATTGAGCCTCGTTGAAACCGAATTTAGCTTGCAAGAAAAGCACGAAGATAGCAAGCATGGTGTAATAACCGAAACATTCGCCAGTGTTGGCTAATGCGAGGGCGTAAAGCCCTTTTGGATGACCTTTAAACATGATTTTTTTCTTTTCTTAAATTTTTGCAAAAATAAGAAAAAAGACTTTTTGACTAAAGCTATTGAGCTAAGGCTTTTGAACTTTTTTTTGCTCAATGCTTGCATCCCATCACTTGTAGCCTCAAGGTTTAAAAGTCAGGACTTTTTTAATTAGGAGTTTTTTTGAATTGAAAGTTGAAAGTTGAAAATGGAAAATTAACTATCAGCTATCAGCAGTCAGCAATTAGTTGAAAATTTCAGTTTTCAGTTTTCAATTTTCAGTTGCTCACAGCTTCGTAGGAGCGACAGACAATAGGCAGGTATGGAGCACAAAGTGCGGAATGCCTGCAAGAAAAGTTTTAAAACAAATCATAGCGCCGTAGGTGCGACAGAATCTTTTTTTTCTGTCGTGCCTATGGCACTTTTTATATCATTTCGGTCATTAATGCAGGGGTTTCGTGCTTCGCACTCCACCGCCTGCCTATTGTCTGTCGTCACTACGTGACTTATTTTTTTAAATTGAAAATTGAAAGGTGAAAATGGAAAATTGGCTGACAGCTATCAGCGGTCAGCCGTCAGTTGAAAATTGAAAATTGAAAATTGAAATT
>JAFOBJ010000016.1 GCA_017381865.1 Bacteroidales bacterium | reverse complement strand
CCTAAAACATACAACAGTCTCAACGACTACGACGCTACGGGAAAAACTCCTGACGAGCCAGCTCCATTAGGTTCCGGACTGCTCATCTTGACAGGTTTGGCTGTGGCTTATTCAAGAAGAAAAAAGGAATAGTCAAAAAAACTCCGATAATATCGGAGTTTTTTTTATTTCAGAAGTTTCTTTATCTCATTCAGTTTCATCAGAGCCTCAACTGGAGTAAGGATGTCGATGTTTGTGTTCAAGATATCCTCTTTTATCTGCAACAGAAGCGGGTCGTCAAGCTGAATGAAGCTCAGTTGCATATCGCAGTTTTTTGTTTCTTTCACAGCATTATTCAGATTCTCATGTGAATGCGATTTTTCCAGCATTGCGAGCAAGGCATCCGCTCTGTCGATGACTTTACGCGGCATTCCAGCCATTGCTGCGACGTGAATACCGAAGCTATGCGCGCTACCACCTTTTTTCAACTTTCTCAAGAAGATGACTTTGTCGTTCATTTCCTTCACGCTCACATGATAATTCTTTATTCTTTTGAAAGAATTCTCCATTTCGATAAGCTCGTGATAATGCGTTGCAAACAATACTTTTGCACGGCATTGAGGATGTTCGTGAAGATATTCCGTTATTGCCCAAGCGATGCTTATTCCATCGTAAGTACTTGTTCCTCTTCCGATTTCATCGAGGAGTACGAGGCTTCGGTTGGAGATATTATTCAAGATACTTGCTGTTTCGTTCATTTCCACCATAAAAGTAGACTCGCCTGAAGAAATATTATCGCTTGCTCCTACCCTTGTGAATATTTTATCGACCAGTCCTATTCGAGCTGACGCTGCCGGGACGAAGCAGCCGATCTGTGCGAGAAGAACTATCAAAGCCGTCTGTCTCAAAAGTGCCGACTTACCCGACATATTAGGTCCGGTGATGATGATAATTTGTTGTTTTTCTCTGTCAAGATAAACGTCGTTAGAAATATATTGCTCACCGACGGGCATCATCTGTTCGATAACAGGATGGCGACCTTCTTTAATATCAATGACATAAGAGTCGTCTATTACAGGTTTAACGTAATTATTTTTCAGAGCTATGCAAGCGAAGCTCACGAGGCAGTCGATTTTTGAAATCAAGGAAGCGTTGAGCTGTATAGGAGCCACGAATTCGCAGCAAGTATTCATCAGTTCAAAATAAAGACGTTCTTCTATTGCGCGTATTTTTTCATCAGCACCGAGAATTTTCTGTTCATATTCTTTAAGTTCCTCGGTGATGTAACGTTCTGCATTTGCCAGTGTTTGCTTACGAATCCATTCTGCTGGCACCTTGTCTTTATGAAGATTTGTCACTTCAAGATAATAACCAAACACATTATTATAACCCACTTTCAGAGACGAAATTCCTGTTGCTGCGCTTTCTCTTTTCTGCATATCGGAAAGATATTCTTTACCCGAACGAGAAAGATTACGCAAGCTATCGAGTTCCTCATCGACGCCATCATTGATATAATTACCTTTCGACAACAATGACGGTGAGTCAGGATTAAGCACTTTTTTTATTCTTTGACGTATGCTATCACAAACGTTGAGTTGTTCGGAGTATAGTTGCAAGCAAGGACTTTCACTTTCTTTACAAATATTTTTTAACAATTCTATTTGGTCGAGAGCACGAGCCACCTGAAGCATTTCTCTAGGATTGATACGCAACAGCGACACTTTTGATATAAGTCGTTCCAAATCACCTATTTGTCGTATTGCATCTTGGAATGTAGATATCAAATCGTTATTTTCGACAAAGAAATCGACCATATCATATCGTGCCATTATTTGTTCCTTATTTTTCAAAGGAAGAGAAAGCCAGCGGCGCATCAATCGACTGCCCATTGGCGAAGTCGTCTTGTCGATAATATCGATGAGAGTCTTTGCGCCCGCATTAGACGAATGTAACAACTCCAGATTTCTTATGGTAAATTTATCGAGCCACACGAACTGGCCTTGGTCGATGCGAGAGAGTGAACTTATATACGAAATTTTATCGTGTTGAGTCTCATGAAGATAATGAATTGCGGCACCAGCAGCGACGATTCCTTTAGGAAAATCATCGACGCCAAAGCCTTTGAGCGAGTTTGTATTAAAATGACGAGTTAAAATATCATTGGAATAATCGTCGGTAAATACCCAATCGTCGAATACTGTAAGATAATATTTATCGCTGAAATTCTCTATGAACGACTTACGTTTATTACGTTGGCAAAGCACTTCAGAAGGATTGAAACTCTGGAGCAGTTTATCGATATATTCGTTAGAGCCTTGAGTGAGGTAAAACTCGCCAGTCGACACATCGAGGAATGCCACTCCCGACTCTTTTTCTTCCATATGAATTGATGCGAGGAAGTTGTTTTCTTTTTGCGTAAGGACATTTTCATCGTAAGTCACGCCAGGAGTCACGAGTTCAGTAATGCCGCGTTTCACGATTTTTTTTGTCAGTTTCGGGTCTTCGAGTTGTTCGCAGACAGCCACTTTTTGTCCAGCTTTCACAAGTTTTGGGAGGTAAGTATCGAGAGCGTGGTGAGGGAAACCAGCGAGTTCTGTAGCAGTAGCCGCCGATTTTCCTCGTTTAGTTAAAACGATGCCGAGTATTTCAGAAGTTTTTATGGCATATTCACCAAATGTCTCATAAAAATCGCCCACTCTGAACAAAAGCAAAGCTTCTGGATATTTCGCCTTGAAAGAATAATACTGCTTCATCAAAGGAGTTTCAAGTTCTTGATTTTCTTTATCTGTTTTTGCCATAAAATCTTTTGTTAATTTTTATTTTCTTTAATCTACAAAGATAAATATTTTTATTGTCGTTTTCTTTTGATAAAACATTATTTTTGCAACAAAATAAAACACGATGCGTAAATTAACAATGCCAGAGTTAAACAGATTAAGTTTAACTGAATATCAAGAAGTTGAAAAATTAGATGTAATTATTGTATTGGATAATGTCCGTTCGTTAAGCAACATCGGTTCATTTTTCCGCACGGCCGATGCTTTTAGAATTGGAGAAATTTTCCTTTGCGGAATAACGGCATGTCCACCACATCGTGAGATACACAAAACGGCATTAGGCGCAGAAGAAAGCGTTAAATGGCGTCATTTTGAAACAACGGAAGATGCTTGTAAATATTTGAAAGACAACAACTATAAAATCAATGCCGTTGAACAAATCGAAGGCAGCATCATGCTCAACGATTTCGTTCCTGAAAACAAAAGCGCATATATATTCGGCAATGAAGTTGATGGCGTTGACGACGATGTCTTGCAATATTGTGACGCAGCAGTGGAAATTCCTCAAGAAGGCACTAAACATTCTCTCAACGTGTCGATTAGCGCAGGAATTGTGATGTATCATCTCTTCAATTCTCTTTGGGGAAAATAAATTTGGCCATTGACTGTTGACTATTGACTATTGACTAATAAAAAAATAATTTCTTCTTGAACCAAGGGGCTTTCATCTTTGTTTTTTTGTAACATAAAAAACAACAAAAGATGAAAACAACAAATTCACTATTCAAGACATTACTTGTCATCATCATCATGATGACACCTATGATTTTTCATGCCAAAGGCAATGATGTAAAAAACATGGCGAAGCATATTAATAAGGTGTATATCTCAGCTTCGCCAGAAATTTTAGAAAACAAAGGCAATACCGTGACCGTCACGATAGAAGCCGAGTTTCCTCCACGATACTTTCACAAGAAAGCCGTAATGAACATAACACCGGTTTTGATTTATGAAGAAGGCGAGACAGAGTTGCCATCTATGAATTTCATCGGTGAAAAAGTCAGCGGCGACGGCGTTGTCGTAAGCAAGAGATACGGCGGGGCTTATTCCTACACCGTAACAATACCTTACGAAGACGAGATGTATAACTCATTATTGATTGTCGAGCCTCTCGTTTACAAATTCAAGGACGTCGTTCACCCCGACCATCTAAGCATAAAAGACAAAGCCGAGTTTGCTGTTGCAAATTCATTTTTGGTCGCTGAAGGCGTCATAAACACCGCTCAAAAAATTGACAAAAGTTCATTGCGCACCGCTTACACCAATCCAGCGATGGAACAAAAGACCATCACCGACAACGGCGACATTTTCTTCATGGTAAATTCCGACAATATCAACTGGAGCGTTCCTTTGAACAAAGAAACACAAAACAAAACAGCAATTAAAGACCTAACCTCACATATACTAAAAGGTTGGAACATTCAAAACATTGAAATAATTGGCTGGGCTTCGCCAGAAGGAACAATTAAATACAACAATAGTTTGTCGCAAAACAGAGCAAAAACGACAGAAGATTTCTTAAAGAAACGACTGGCTTCACTTTCAACACAGAACAAATCTAACGTAAGTTACAAAAATGTCAACGACATAAAATTCGTAACAAAAGGCAACGGCCCAGACTGGGACGGACTCATGACTGCCATCGCCAAATCTTCTATCAAAGATAAAGACATCATTATCAAGACATTAAAATCACAAACTCCAGAACAGAGAGTGGCTCAATTAAGCAAATATATCAAGCAATATCCAGAGTTTGAAAAAAGCATTTTACCTTCATTGCGACGTAGTATTGTAAAAGTCAACACATTAGAACCAACTATGAGCGATGAGCAAATCACCAAGATGTGCACAAGCAATCCTAAATCACTGAGCTGCGACCAGATGATGTATGCTGCCACTTTAGTAAAAGACTTGAACAACAAAGAAAAAATATACATCACAGCAATTGAGACATATCCTAATGATGCAGAGCCTTATTGTAACGCTGGCGTCGTTGCAATAAAAAGAGGTAACATCAAACACGCAAAACAACTCACCAATCAAGCAATTGAAATTGACGATTTATTAGCAGAAGCGTATAACAACTTGGGTATCATTGCAATATTTGAAAATAATTACAAAACTGCAGCCGATATGTTTGCGCAAGCAAAAAGCTTAGGCTTAAACACAGATTACAATGATGGAGTCGTCCTTATAAATAAAGGTCATTACGACAAAGCAATAAAATTAATGACAAAAGACAATCCAAACTGCGACTATAACGTAGCTTTAGCTCAGACATTAGACAAAAAATACAGCATTGCTGAAGAAACCATCAAATGTATGGAAGAAAACGGACAAACACTCTATCTACAAGCCATCATTGCAGCAAGAACCGACGATATGGAAAAGAGTTTGAAACATCTTAGCAAAGCCATAAAGAAAGATTCTAAAATTAAAAAACTTGCAAAAGAAGACATGGAATTTGCATATTTACATGACAATCCCGACTTCATCGCTTTAACGGAATAAGACCAATTATAAACCTTTTAGCCGCCTCGTGCGGCTTTTTTTTTATTTTTTTATATATTTTTGTGAAAATCATTCATTTTTTTACTATTTTTGCGAGTCATTTATATAGTTTTTAAAAAATCAAGATCTTATAACAATGTTAAACATCAAACGAATAGTAGCTATCATTCTATTAGCCAGCCCATTAACTTTTTGGGGACAAGGAAAAGGTTCTTATAAAATAAACACAAAAGGACAACCAATTAGCAGAACTGAGTATAATTTAAATGGCGAAAAGAAGTCATATGACTATTTCTATTTCGTTGCAGGCGTAGGTCCTAGCGTACTTCAAGGCGACAATAAAGGATATAAACCAGGATTTGAAGGTAATATCGGTATCGGATATCAATTATTTGATTTCTTAGGTTTTGAAGGAAAATTAGGATTCGTCACATTGAATGGTGACTACAGCAATGTTGGAATAAAAACACATAAGGCTAATGCCCTTGAAATTAACGCCAACGTTATGCTTGATTTAACCAATCTCATTTTCGGTTACAAGAGTACCCGAAAATTCAATTTGGTTCCTCACGTTGGACTCGGACAAGTTCATTTCAGAAACCATTCTGTGTACTACAATGGTACACAATTTGCCTTTGGCGACAAAGAAAATATTGACAATTACAATTCTAACCCAATTGATGAAAATGGCAAAATTGTCATGAAAAACGGCAACAGATATGAAGCTTGCGGTAGTAGCATCGGCGGTAGAAAAATTGCCTTATCTGTACCAGTAGGTATTCTTGTTAGCTACAAAATCAATGACTATATAAAAACTGACATCGATTTAACAGTCTCTAAAGTAGACTCAGAATTCCTTGATGGTGTAATCGGAAATTCTGACACAAAAGATATGTATACAACACTCAACGTTCGTTTGCAATATAAACTCAAGAAACATAAGAAAGTTTACTCTCCTTGCGATAATGGGTTTAGCAATTACAGACGCATTAGATGGTAAAAAAAGAGCCTAGAGAATTAGTTTAGTAAAAAACAACAACAATTAAATAATATGAAGAAGTGTAATTTCTCAAAGATTATGTTAGTTTTTGCATTAGCTGTCGCTAGTTTGTCAACTTATGCACAAAACGATGGCGGGGAGGTCGTTAAAACAGAAATTAACACACCTGCAAAACCAAACTTTTCAAAATACTTGTATCTAAGTGCTGACTTAGGCTCTGGTATTTTAGATGGTGACAATGATGGTATTAAACTTGGCTTTAATGGACATTTAGGCGTTGGCTTTCAATTCAGTAAATGGATGGGAGTTAAGTTGAACTTAGGTTATGGCAACTTGGATGGTAAATTTAATCTCAATTCAAAGGTTGTTACTATTAACAAGTTAAACTACTTCGATGCTAACATCAATGTGACATTTAGCTTGATGAATATCATCTTTGGATTCAATCCTGAAAGAAAATTCGATGTGATACCTCATGTCGGTATAGGCCAAATTCAATACAGACTTGCCAATCATTTTAACAAATATGGTTATGAAGACAAGGGCATTGGCGGCAGAAAGATAGTCGCTTCTGTTCCTTTAGGCATTGAACTCAACTATAATTTGAATAAAAATTGGTTTTTATTCTTAGACTTCACAGCAAACTATGCTGACAGCGACATAATTGAAGGTCTTCCAGCTAACGATAATAATGACTGGTTCCATGCTATTAGCATTGGTGCTAATTACAAAATCAAAACTTTCAAGAGCAAAGAAAGACCAGAAAACCTCATCAAAGCACCAACATCTCCTTGTAGCAATTATTGGTATATGGCAGTTGACGGCGGCGTATCATTATTATTCGCTGACAACAAAGTTTACTCAAATACATTGGAAAGCAATATCAACATAGGTGTCGGTTACAATTTCGGCGATTACTTCAGAGTCTACGGAAGAATCGGCAACGGCAAAATCTCAGGAGAAGATAAAGATCAACAATGGAGCATCTCTGATGTCAACTATTTACAAGCTTCTATTAACTTGTCGACAGACGTAATCGGTTTGATTGCTCAAACAACAGACAAACGCTTTGAATTATATCCACATGTTGGTATCGGACAATTGTTCAGAGCAACAACTTACGTTCACTACCAAGATAGAGAGGAATTATCTATCGGTGAAGACATCTTATTATTCCCTGTCGGTATCGAATTCGCTTACAATGTCACAGATAGAACAGACTTATATGCTGATGCTACAACATACTTCTCACAAAGCGATTTGTTAGATTGTATCAAATCAGGAAAAAATAATGACGCTTACTCAACATTCAATATTGGTTTACGTTACAAATTCAACAAATCTTGTATAGAACCTGAAGAATGCGTAACACCTGAAGAAGTAAAAGATGCTATCCAAAAAGCTCTCGAACAACAAAAAGCTGAAGAAGAACAGCAAGAAGGAAACAAACCAGCTTGCGTAACACCTGAAGAACTTCAACAAGCTATCAAAGAAGCTATTGAAGAATATGAAGCTAACAGACCAAAAGTTGATGAAAAATATGGTCAATTAAGCCAAGCAACTGTTATCAACAATAACTTCAGCGACATTTCATTCCCTAAGAATGGTGCTCAAAAACTTAGAACTCAAACACACATCGGTGCTATCAGCAGTGCTTCTCTTCAAGTAAATGGCGGTTCTGCTGTTAACAGAGTTATCATCGAAGGTTATGCTTCACCAGAAGGCGACAAAGGATTTAACGAACGTCTCGCTCGTCAACGCGCTGAACAAGCTGCTAAACTCATCCAAAACGAACTCGGTGAAATAGACGCAGAACGTATCGAAATAACAACTAAAGGCGCTGACTGGGAAGGTCTCTACGCTTCTTTGGAAAACTCAGACATCGAAGATAAAGACAGCATCATCGAACAACTTAAAAATTCTTCAAACCCAGAAGAAACATTACAAGAGATATTAAAATCTCACCCACAAATCAAACAATTGTTACCACAATTACGTCGTGCTAGCATTGTTATCACAACAGTGAAATAAAACAAATTTATTCATAAAGAAAAAGCTCAGAATTATCTGAGCTTTTTTTATTTCCTAATTTTGATTATTACATCATACGACGCCACAGGGGTGACGTCTCTACTTTTTAGACGCCACAGGAGTGACGTCTCTACTTGTTTTGATAAATCATCACGTCTGATGCGTCTTCACATTCTTCCAAAAGAGTTTTATTCGTTTTGTTGAATATTGGATGTTCAAAATCAGATGAAATATCGCACAATGGCAATAAGGTAAAGCGTCGTAAATGCAAACGTGGATGCGGCACTACCAAATCTTCATCATTGATAACCAAATCATCGTAATACAAAATATCCAAATCCATCGGACGCGATGCATAACCTTTCTTATTTTCGTCCCTTTGCCTTCCTAAAATCGCTTCTATCGATAACAATTCTTTCAATAAATCATGAGGATCAAGCTCAGTTTTAATCATAACGACTTGATTTAAAAAGTTATTCTCTGCAACGAATCCCCAAGGCTCTGTTTCATAAATTTTAGAACAAGCCACCACTTCTCCGCAGCTCTCCCCTATCATCGAAATAGCCTTTTTTAACAATGATTCCCTTTCGCCTAAATTTGATCCTAATAAAATAAAAGAATGTCCTATCATATTCACATTTGTTTTGTGCAAATTTAAAAAAAATCGTATCTTTGAAGCAAAATAAACATTTAATATGTTAAACCTTTTATATAAATTATAAATAGTTATGAAGTCATTTTTCAAGACATTTTTAGCATCTTTTCTAGGATCAGCTTTATTGTTGGCAATTCTATTTATCATATTCATAATAAGTATTGTATCTTCTATTGCTTCCTCATCAGAAACCACTGTGAAAGTCAAGCCACAAAGCATTTTATACATGACTCTCGACTATGAAATTCCAGAGCGCAGCAATTCAAACGACTTAGGTTTTATATTCACTGGGTCATCATTTAAAGTCAGTGACAATGCTGGCATGAATGATATTATCAATAACATCAAAGCCGCAGCGACAGATTCTAACATTTCTGGCATTTTCTTGGAACTTTCCACAATAGGAACATCATCAGCTAATATTGAAGAAATAAGAAACGCTTTGAGCGAATTCAAGAAATCGGGAAAATTCATTGTAAGTTATGCCGAGACATATTCTCAAAGCGCATATTATCTTGCAAGCGTTTCTGACGAAATTTACATGTTCCCTGACGGAATCATCGACATTCACGGCATGGCATCTCAAAATATGTTCTACAAACATCTCTTAGATAAGCTTGACATAGAGATGCAAATTATCAGACCAGAAAACAATAAATTCAAAAGTGCTGTTGAGCCTTATTTCCTTGATAAAATGAGCGATGCCAATCGCGAACAAAATATGGTTTTACTCGAATCTATCTGGAACAAAATATGTAACGACATAAGTGTTTCTCGCGGAATTGATGTTGAACTTATCAACCAAATGGCTGACGACTTAACATTGATGTTCGAACCAGAAACAGCACTTAAAAACAATTTCATCGACGGACTTATGTACAGAGATGAGCTTATTGCCAAGTTGCAACAAAACCTTAATCTCAATAACAACAAGAAGTTAAATCTCATCAAAAACACACAATACGCCAAAGTACGTCCTGAGTTGTATTCTGGCGAAGACAAAATCGGTATCGTTTATGCAGAAGGACAAATCATTGACGGAGAAGGCGACGATACAACAATAGGTGGTGAAAGTTTATCAAAAGCCATCAGAGCTGCGAGAAACGACAAGAAAGTCAAGGCTATCGTTATGAGAGTCAACTCGCCTGGTGGCAGCGCGATGGCGTCGGAAGTGATTCGCCGCGAAGTGGAATTGGCAGCTAAAGAAAAACCAGTCATCGTTTCTATGGGCAACTACGCAGCATCAGGAGGCTACTGGATTTCTTCAAGTTCCGACTATATCTTCGCCGACCCTAACACTCTCACTGGCTCTATCGGCGTGTTCGGAACAGTGCCTAATCTCAAAGGCTTTATGAACGATAAACTCGGTTTGACATTCGACGAAGTAAAGACAAATGAAAACTCCGACTTCGGTTCATTGACAAAACCATTATCACCTTATCAATTGAAAATGATGCAAAAACATGTCACCGAAACATACGACGACTTTATCACATTAGTATCTGAGACAAGAAATCTCCGCAAGACATTCGTCGACAGCATCGGTCAAGGCAGAGTTTGGAGTGGCAGCGACGCAATAAAAATCGGATTAGTTGACGAACTCGGCGGCATAGAACAAGCTATCGCATTCGCAGCCGAAAAAGCTGGATTAGAATCATATTCAATCAAAGAATTCCCTAAACAAGAAGATATATTCGAAAGTCTGTTAAAGACTGAAAAACAAGAATATTACACAAAAACAATTTTGAAAAACAAATTAGGCGACAAAGTACATTACCTAGAAGCTTTAGAAAGATTAAACCAAACAGAAGGCGTACAAGCTTTGATGCCACTTTATTTTTACAACTAGTTAAAAAACAAGATTATGGAAAAATTTGACAGTATAAGGCCTTATAATGAAAGTGAATTTGCTGACGCAATAAAAAGAATCACAAGTCATGAATATCTGCCTATCGTCATCAACACTATATTCCTCAACACTAACGCTGAAGAATATATACAAAAAATGAAAGAATATAAGACCGTGAGAGACTTCCAACACGGTTTTATGCGCGACGCTGTGGAAAACATTCTTAAAAAGACTTCAACTAATTTCACCTACAGCGGCATTGAAAATATCAGCAAAGACAGCTGTAATATGTTTGTAAGCAACCACAGAGACATCGTACTAGATGCAGCAATCTTGTGCTACGTCTTTGCAATCAACAATATGGAATGTTTCGAGGTGGCAATCGGCAACAACTTATTACAAGGCGACTTCGTTATTGACATCGCTGGCGTCAATAAGATGTTCAAGATTATGCGTAGCAGCAATGCCAAAGACTTATACAGAGACTCTGTTTTGGCTTCAGAATATATGCGTCATGTGATTAACGACAAGAAAGAATCGGTGTGGATCGCTCAGCGTAACGGAAGAACAAAAGACGGCGACGACAAGACTGAACTCGGCGTTTTGAAAATGTTCTCTTTAGGCAACGACAAGCCTTTCGTAGAAAACTTCGAAGAAATCAACATCACTCCTATCGCTATTTCTTACGAATATGAACCTTGCGATTTCTTGAAAACTATGGAATTATACATTTCAAGTTTCCAAAAATACGTTAAAGAACCAGGTGAAGACCTTAGAAGCATCATCGCTGGCATTATGCAACCAAAAGGCCAAATCAATATTACAGTAACGCCAAGTATCACAAAAGAAGAACTTGAATACTGCGACCAATTTGATAAAAACGTGAAATTCACTACACTTGCAGAGATAATGGACAAGAGAATATATCAAGCTTATAAGTTGTATAAAAACAACTATATCGCTCACGATATGCTCAACAATGCTAATACATATGCTGAATTCTACAGCAGTGAGGAAAAGGAATTTTTCGTTAACTATATGAAAACCGGCCTAAGCAAATTGCCTTGTGCAAAAGACGGCGATATGAATGAACTAGAAAATATTTTCCTCAAGATTTACGCAAATCCGGTAGAGAATAAAAGTTGCTGAGTTACTGAGTTGCTGAGATGTTAAGAGTCTTAGCAACTTAGCAACTTAAATAAGCTTCTCCCACTGTTCCATCAGTGTTTGGAGCTTATTTTTTTTCTCTCCGTAGAGATTATACCAATCGTTATCAAGATTTACTTCAGGATGGCTGTCGGGCGACGACATGATTTCGTCCATTTCTGCGATTTCGCTTTCCACAGCTTCTATCTGTTCTTCGATTTTCTTAATTTCACGTTCAATACGTTTTGTCTCTCTATCGTTCTGTTTCTTCAATTCGTAATCGAGTTTGCTTTGAGAGACTTTATTTTCTATCGGCTGTGACTTCTGTTTTTTATTAAGGTCATCGAGTTCTTTCAATTTTTTTTCTTCGAGGAAGTCATAGATGTCGCCGATATATTCCTTAATATTAGGCTTTTTAAATTCATATACTTTATTTGTCAAACCTTGGAGAAAGTCACGGTCGTGAGAGACGATTATCAATGTTCCGTCGAACTGAATGAGTGCCGATTTAAGAATATCTTTCGACAACATATCGAGGTGATTTGTCGGCTCGTCGAGGATGAGCAGATTTGTTGGAAACAGCAACATTTTAGCGAGCGACAGACGAGCTTTTTCGCCACCAGAAAGGACTTTCACCTTTTTCTCGATAGCTTCTCCGCTGAAGAGAAAAGCTCCGAGCAGCGACTTCACTTTCATGCGCATATCGCCAGTAGCCACATCATCGAGGGTTTCAAAAACCGTCTTTTCTGGGTCGAGCATGTCTTGTTGGTTTTGTGCATAATAACCGATTTGCACCTCATGACCCAGTTTCACTTCGCCTTCATAGTCGAGAACGCCGGCAATGATTTTAGACAAGGTCGACTTACCTTCGCCATTACGTCCGACGAAAGCAATTTTTTCACCTCTAGGAATCAGAAGGTTGATATTATTAAGGATATTTTTTTCTCCGTATGACTTTGAGACATTATTGAGTTCGAGAGTCACTTTACCAGAATGCGGTGCTGGCGGAAACTTAAAATGCATAGCCGACTTATCCTGGTCGTCGATTTGCACCACGTCCATTTTCTCAAGCTGTTTCACGCGCGACTGCACTTGTTTTGCCTTCGTCGCTTTATATCTGAATCTCTCGATAAAAGCCTCAATTTCTTTTATCTCACGCTGTTGATTGTCGTAAGCAGCTTTTTGAATATCAATACGCTCTTCTCTTCTTTCAATAAATTCAGAATAAGAACATTTATAATCATAAATCTTACCGCAGGAAATCTCAATAGTTCTTATGGTGATATGGTCGAGGAATGCTCTATCGTGTGATACCATAAATATGGCTCCGTAATAATTTTTCAGGAAGCTTTCCAGCCATTGTATTGACTCGATGTCGAGATGGTTTGTCGGTTCGTCGAGGAGCAACAATTTCGGTTTACGAAGGAGAATCTTAGCAAGTTCGACACGCATTTGCCAGCCATTACTGAATTCGTTCATCTGACGATTCATGTCGTTATGGTCGAAGCCGAGTCCGATGAGAATCTGTTCTGCCTCACCTTCGATAGAATGGCCTCCCATGATAGCGAGGCGTTCGTTGAGATGACTCATTTTCTCGCAGAGACGCTGATACGAGGCACTCTCGTAATCTTCTCTATTCGACAATTCATCTTGCAGTTTAGCCAGCTGACGTTCTATTTCATAATATTCTTCAAAGGCCGTCATTGCTTCGTCAAGGACAGTCTTAGTACTATGTACGTTTTTCTCTTGAGGAAGATAACCGATAGTTACGTCGTCAGACATTATCACATCGCCTTTATAAGGCTGTTCGAGGCCGCTAAGGAGTCGGATGAGCGTTGTTTTGCCTGCGCCGTTTTTTCCAACGAGGCCTATCCTATCCTTTTCGCGAATCATAAAACTGATGTCGGTGAAAAGATCTTCACCGGTAAATTGCATGCTAAGATTTTGTATTGATACCATAATGCAAAGATAAAAAAAATGTGGAGAAAAATCTCCACATTTTTTTAGTTACCGAGTTGCTAAGTTTCTAAGATACTAAGATGCTCAACAACTTAGTAACTCAGCGACTTAGCAACTTATCTAATAACAGAAACTCTTTGTGTTGTCATTCCTTTTTCTGTAATAATGCGAACCATATAGATGCCAGCATCGAATCTTGACATATCCATGATTTCTCTATCTGAGTTAGCATTATTATCGTATAACACTTGACCTAACGCATTGATAACTGTAATACGTTTCAAGCCTTCGGCTATTATGTTCAAGTTACCATTTGTTGGGTTAGGATAAAGTTTGATATCGTCTGTGACATTTTCTTCAACTGCTGTCACATCAACTTTAATGTAATTATTTTCTGGTTGATAGAATGATTTAGCTGGTTCAGATTCACATACTACATCACCTTCTGTGTAAGTTGCTGTGATTTGATAGTAGTAAGTACCTAATTCAACTTCATCGAAATAATATCCAGCTGTTGGTTGAGCGATTATTTCAACATTATCCAAAGATGTTCCGCGGTAGACGTTATAATGAGAGAATGTTGCATCTTCATTACGTTCGCCGCCCAATGACATTTCGCCTCTCATGCTGCTTACATAAGCACGAATCATGAATGTACCTGACAAAGCTGGCACTGCTCCAATATCTGCCCAGTTGATACCGTCTGTTGACATCCAGCGGCCGTTTTTCTTTCCTGTGTCTTTACATACTGATGCGACCCAGTTACCGTTTGTATTGTGGAATACGACCCATAAATTCAATGAAGCGTCGACAGGTATAGGAGCTGTCAATTCAAATTCAACGAATTTCTTTGAGCCTGTACATTTATATTCTTGACTATGGATTAACATATCTGGAGCTTCGTCGCCGCCATAATAAATATTGATAGTACCATCGTGTGATTCATAATCGAATAAAGACACTTTTGTCATCAATGTTCCATTATAGTATTCCAATTCTTCTGATGGGAACATAACGCCCCAGTAGACAGTTGTTCCTTGTTGACCCAAAGCAGATTCATTGATACCATTGTCGTAGTACAACCAGTCAGAGCCGTGCAATGTGTAAGGCCATTCCAATCTAGTTCCTACTTTGCCATCGATATCTACTATAGATTCAGCGTGGAAGTTGCTTGGAGCGTCGCATTTCATGACATGGTCGAATTTGATTGTCTGAGGGCATGACATTGCGTAATAAGTTTCTTTTTCACCGCCATAAACGACTCTCAATGAATACTCGTATTCGTTATATTCTGGAAGTATTTCAACGAATTTTTCATTTGTTAATGGTTCTGTTGTCAACAATTCGCCATCGCGGTACAACATTGCGCCTAGCACTTCCAAATCTGTTGCGTTTGGTATTGGTGTTTCTTCTACATAAGCGCGAATTTGCCATGTGAGGTTATAACCAGAATGGCTTACGATGTCAACCCAATCAGTTCCGTTAGCTGAGAACCAACGTCCGTTAGCTTCTGTTGGTCCAACGCAGTTAGAAGCGACATTTTGTCCTGTATAGTTATTGAATATAACCCATAAGTTTTGTTCGCCAGTGATTTCTACAGATTCTGTCAATTCATATTCTACATAATCTTTTGAAGCTGTTCCTTTATAATCTTGAATATGTGCTAAAGTACCAGGAGCTTTATCGCCACCGAGATAAATCATAAATCTTCCTTCGTGAGCTGCGAAGTCGAACATAGAAACCTTTGTCAAAGCCTGACCTGCGAATTTTTTCAAGTCAGCAGCAGGGAACATCATTCCCCAGTAGAATGAAGCGCCGCCTTGTAATCCTAATGCGTCGTAGTTTTTGCCATTTTCGTAATACATCCATTCGCCTTCGCGTTTTCTTGTTTCCGTTGTTGTCAATTCTACATTATCAATATTGATCCAGAATTGGTTTGTACAATTGAAATGACGGAAAGCGATATAGACATCTTGACCTGCATATTTGCTCAAGTCGACTGTTCTTTCGTACCAAGTGCCGTGATTTGTTGATGAGTTGTCATTTTTTGGTAATGTTTCTTCCCATAACATTTCAAAGTCAGCCACTTTATAATTGCTCTTTGTTGAGATAGCGATGCCGTAATGTTCTTCTGGGCTTAATTTATTTTCAGCACTTACTTTAAAACGAAGGACTGAATTTTCTGTGATATGATATTTCTTAGCTGTTGCGAGATAGTTGTCTGGTTTTAAAGCTTTTGTTTGCAAGCTTGAATGAGACATCACACTATAGAAGCTTTGGAATCCGCACTCTTCTTCTGTATATTTTGAAGAATTTGCCCATGTATAACCATCGCCGTCAGCGTCTAATGCGACCCAGCCGTTTAATGTTCTGTCTTCAAAGTCGAATCTGAATTCTGAGTTATTGAAGTCTTTTACAGGAAGTGTCCAATATACAGAGACTTCTTTACCATCGACTTCTACTTCAAAGTCTGTTGCTTGAACTAAGTCATCACATGGAATATAAGTCCAAGTGTATTCTAATTTTTCTGATGCATCATCACCTATAACTGTTGTTACATATTCTTGACCTTCGACGAGATTTGTAACATTGAATTGGTAATAATTATTCCATGGTTCTTCACTTTCAACTACTTCTCCATCCAACATGATTGTATAAGATTCTGCTTCATCTAAGATATCTTTCCACATTGCCCATCCTGTTGAAGAAACGAAGATGTCGCCGAGGATGAACATTTCTTTGAATGTATATTCCAATTTAGTTTCATCCCATATTTCTATCAATTCATTTTTAGGACCTTGTTTAAATCCATCTAATGACATTGAATATCTGTAAGTTCCTCTACGGAATGAATCCCATTTGTATGTACCAGTTTCGTCTAATGTAGCTTCATATTTGAAAGAAGGCTCATAAACGTTGTAGAAAGACACTTTTGTTCCAACTGGAGCGATGCCTGTTTCTGTTGCTACAGCTACTTCCAAAGATGTGAACATATCTTTACCTACAGTGTTTGAATAAGCTATTTCTGTTTCATATTCTGCGCCATTGCCTGCGTCATAAATTACAGAAACGCCCCATTGATAAAGGCCCATCGACATTGTATTCCAAGTTGCATCTGTATATGTTGTACCTGTAACTTTTTCAGCAATGCATTGAGCTTCATCATTATTCAATGTATTTCTTCTGTAAACATTATAACCAAGAACTGTTTTATTTTGGTTTTCTTCTCTAGTATTTGTTAATTTATTTTTGCTAAGTTCTACAGCATTATTGATAAAGTCGAAGCTCCAGATAAGGTTTACATTGTCATTATCTTCTTCAGCGACGACTTCAGTAATAGGATTAAAACCATTTTCTGTTGTTGCGTTGATATTTACAGAGAAGCGTTCTGTTGCAGAGACTACGAGATAGTAAGTACCAGCTGGCACTGTATATTTTTCTGATTTAGCGTATCTTACGCCACGACCTGGAGTCAATTTCACATTGTCGACATATATAGCGAATGATTTTGTACCTGTTTCAAAGTGACGGAAACCGATAACGACATCTTTTCCAGCGTAATCAGCGAGAGAGACAGTCTTATGATTCCAGTTTGCATCCATGAAAGTTTCTTTTCCAATAGTTTCGAAGTTTATGCCGTCTAAAGAAACCACAATAGCATAAGTTTCATGTGCAAAGTAATCTTCAGTTGCTTTAATATCGAATTCGAGGACTGAATTTTTATCTATTGAATAAGAACCTTTTGTAACGATGTAGTTGTCAGGAGTAAGGCTTGCTGAAGAAGCGAAATCGTATGAATATGAGCCTATACATTTGACATTTTCGCCAGCGCCGTTTGAGATATGCATCCAGTTGAAGTTATCGCCGTCGATGTCTATTGTTCTCCAATCATCGAGTTTTCCATCATTAAAGTTGTATGAGAATGAGTTGCCTTTCACTTCTGGCATTTCAACTTCTGGAAATTCTGGTTCAAATGGTTGATCTGGATTGATTGTTGCACCGTAATTGTTGTCTACGTCAGGGCCGCCTTTGCCGCTAAAGTCTTGTGAATACAAAGCCATTTTTGCGTTTGCGCCATTAACGCCTACAGATAATGTTGTTGGTTCCGTAACTGTAAGTTTATAGACTGCGTCAGGGCCGTCTTGTGTTTTGCCTGGCAAATAATAATTGTTGTAGATATTATCGAAATCAGGAGTATTTGCATAAGGATAAGATGAAACTACAGTTGCTTTTTCCCATACGTCAGATTCGACTGGAGAATAAGTCTTAGCCTTCATGTCAACGACTGTCTCACCGTAATTTGTTGTTACTGTGAGTTGTCCTTTCATTTCACCCACCACATTACTTTCTGTATTTTTGATTTTCAATGAGAATGGATTTTCTGTAGTTACATTTATAGGAGCTTCAAAACTTGAAAGAACGAAATATTTATTTGATGATTCTATTGACAAAATACTTGCTGATAATGAATCAGTTGTCATATCCACTGTAACAGGGCGCATCCAAGCACCAGCAGGACGCATTCCTAAATCGATTGGATTTGGAGAAATAACGATAGGGCTTGATACTTCGCCATAAACGACGTCTAACATTACGTTAGCTCTGTATGTCATTCTAGTACCTTTGCTGTTTGTTGTTGGAGGCACATCAGCGATGCTTTCGTTTCCGTCATTTGCATAATAAAGTGTTGAAGTGTATTCATCTTCAGTATAATACCATTTCAACTTTGAGTTATATCCGTATGTTTTTTTAGCGACAACGATAGCGAGATTACCTCTGCCATTGAAATAGAAAGGAACGTCCAATTCTATTTTTTCCCATGGAGTGTCACCGATAGTAACATTTGTTCCGCTATAAACTTTTACGAGAGAACTTGTTGGCACCCAGTCGATTTCTGAACCGAAAGCCATTTTTTCAGTAACTGCCATGTAGATTTCCAATTTATCCAATACTAGTGGATATGGAGTATTTTCCACTGTGCTGTGGTACGAAATAGCATTGATAGTACATTCGCCACCAATTTCTGTACCTGGATAAATTGTCTCATTCCATGAGTAACAATATTTATTTACGAAAGGTGTTTCGTCGATTTTAGACTCTGTACCTATCGTCACCTGTGCGCTAAAGAACTCGTCGCCATCAGCATATAAAGCGATATTACAGACGAAAAGCGCCAATGTTAATAATAATTGTAAAGTTTTTTTCATGATGATTATTTTAAATTAGTACTAATTATTCTTCTATCAATTCTGCGTATGAGCCTTCTGTTTCTTTAAGTAAAATCTTGACGAGCTGAATGCCTTCTGGCAATCTTTTCTTTATTTTTTTCGAGAAATCGATGAGCATCATTTCCGTTGTAGGTTGGAAAGGAACGATAATTATTCTATCGTAATGACGTTTTACTTCTTCAATAAATTCTTCAGGCATCTGATGATTTATGATGAAAGCATGGTCATAGTGGTTTATAATCTCTTCATTAACAATATTTTTCAGATCACCGAAATCCATCACCATTCCGTTTTTAGGATTATTCTCATCCATGATAGGATTACCTTTTATGGTGACACGCATTTCGTATGAATGTCCGTGAATATTACGGCAACGACCATCATAGCCTTTCAAGGCATGAGCCGCTTCAAAATGAAAAATTTTAGTTAAATGAAACATACTTTGTAAACAATATTTAGCCTACAAAGATAATAAAAAAGTCTATAAGACAACAAGTCAACAAGACAACAAGTTTTTTTCAGTTTGGAGTTTGGAATTAGGAGTTTGGAGTTAAGGGTATGAGGATTTTCCTTAGTTCCTCAATTCCTCAGTTCCTAAAAAAGTCCCCAGAAGCCTTTTGCAAATATCACGAAAGCTGATACGAGATTAACAAGACTGTTGAAAGTGAGTTTCATTTTAGAGAATGGCGTCAGCATTGCAATCATCGACCAGACAAAGGCTGCTGCCATTAATAAATAAGGTGTAAGATTTTGGAATGGCATATAAAAGTCTGCCATGAGTCCAGCGATGAATGAATTAACGCCGACTGCTACTGAAAGCAATAAGAGTTGTTTCTTGGTCTCAATGAAATAAAGGTTGGCTCCGTTTTTAATCTTCAAGGTGTTCATCAACATCCTATAAAATATCATGATGCATATTGCAAGCACTATCCACTTCGACTGTCTCGCCATAAGATGCATGAATGTCCCGCCGAGCAAATCGCCGAGAACATACATAACGCCTTGTCCTAATGCGAGGACAAGAGCATACATCAGCTTCTTCCCAAATTGTAAATTGTTAACTGTTAATTGTTCATTATTAACATTGAAAGCTGTAGAAGCGACTGCTACTGGCGATGTGAGGGCGATGATGAAAAGGATGTTTAACATATTGAACTAAGGCTATTGAACTAAGGCAGTTGAACCAATGTATCTGAAAAGAACTAAGAACCTTGAAAAAATCCAAAGTTCTTAGTTCTTAGCTCAAAAGCCTTAGTTAATTATATCTATTATTTAATTGGTTCTAAATGAACTGTGAAGTGACGCATGAGTTCTGTTTCCCATGTGATGCGTACGCCGTGTTTGATTTCGTTGCGGCGGTCGTAAACGTTCTTCAAAGCTGCTGCGATAACATCCATGTGGTTGTTTGTATAAACGCGGCGAGCGATGCAGAGACGGAGAAGGTCTAAGCCACCGAAACGGTTTTCGCGTGTGACAGGGTCACGGTCAGCGAGGATG
>JAFOBJ010000015.1 GCA_017381865.1 Bacteroidales bacterium | reverse complement strand
TGATTTAATGACACTCAACAAAGTCTTGTCGTCGTCAATTACCAATATATTTAATTTGATATTTGATTTAATTTTCTGAATATCAGTTGATTTTTCTTTAATTTCTTTTTTGTCAATAAATTCTACAGGAATTTTTATTATGAATTCGGAACCTTTGCCAAGTTCTGAACTTACATTTATCTCGCCATTAAGCAAGTCGATAAGGCCTTTGACGACGAAGAGTCCGAAACCGTTGCCTTCAATAAGGCTTTCGTTATTGTCAATTCTAGAGAACGGCTTGAAGATTTCGTCTAATTTATCTTTTGGAATACCGATACCTTCGTCGGAGATTTTGAAAATCAGGTAGTTGTCTTCATGACTTACATTGAAATACACCTTGCCATCGATTGTATATTTTATAGCATTTGACAAAATATTGCTTAAAATCTGTTTGATTTTTAAAGCGTCTGACTTTATGAAAGTCTCGTTTTCTAAATAATTGTTATATATAAAAGTAAGATGTTTGTTTTTAGCAAGAGGCGAGAACATCTCGTTTAAATCGTTGCATAATTTGTTGACGCAGAACTCGGAAGTTATCAAACTTTCTTTTCCTTGATCTAATTTTGAGAAATTCAAAAGATTTGTTAACAAAGAAAGAATGTGGTCAGCGGAATTTTTCATAGATGAAATTACGCGTTTTTCTTCATTTTGTGCAGCATCTATTTCCATAAGTTCGAGATAACCCAAGATGGAAGATAGGGGAGACTTGATGTCGTGGGATACGGAAAGCAGTAATTTATGCCGGCTTTCCATGATTTCTTCAGTGCGTTTTTTTGCTTCTTCAGTTGCTTTTCGCGCGATGATAACTTTCTTTATATCGTTGAAAATAAAGAATATGAATATCAATATTGTTAATAAAGCAACGCAGGCAATTGTTATTGAGAAATTGATGCTTCTATTTATTATGACTTCGCTTTTTTGTATTTCCTTAATGATGGTATTTATTGTATATTCGTGAAGATTTATTAACAAATCAGAAATTTCTTTTGTCAATTTCTGGTCGGAAAGAGTCAGGTTGTTATATTTTCTTTCAAAAGTTTCAATGCGTTTTTTGTATTCTTTTCTATTTTTTTCTGCAGATGATTGAATTTCATTCAGAATCAATGTCGTTTCATTATTATTTTCTGATATTGTGTCTATTGTTGTTTTAGAAACTAGAACAATGCTATCTGCGTGATTCTTAGGAGAAAAAGCTTCGCCAAGGCGTTGAAAAAAATTTTTCTTTTCGGATTTATAAACGATAGTGTCGTGTATTGTTTTGCTTATAGTTGTGTTTTTGGGGGTTGGGTGATAGTTGTCGATGATTGAATATATCTCGACATAAGGGTTAAAATATTTTAACTGTTCGCTTATAGCTTCAATGTTTTCTTCTTTTTTTTGCAGAAGAACGAGGATTTCTTTTAAAGTTGTAGTATTAAAGTTTTCGTTACAAAGTGATATGATAGAATCGTTTAGTTTTGGAATGTCGGAGGTTGTTATTTTGAAATTATTGAGGTGGTTTTCGTTGCCTGATAAAGTGTATAAGTTGGCGTATGATTGAGCTTTGTTTATTTTTTCTATCAGTTGGTTTGTAAGAGATAATATTTTTTCATTTTTCTTGATGTTATCTCTTTGGTTATTAATGGATTTTTTTGCTGTTGAAATGTAATGAATCATGCCGCCACATAGCAATATTGCCAGTAGAAATATTATTATTGCGTTTTGTTTTACGCGATTTTCATGTTGACGACGCTTTTTCATAAGTACAAAGATAATAAAAAAACCTCAGAACTTTTCAATTCTGAGGTTTTGAATTTTTGAGATTCTTAAATAGTTTTATCTATTTTCCAGCTGAAGGCTCTGATGCCGAGTTCTTCAGTTTTTGTATCTAGTTCGTGGAGATCATTCAAGATGTTGTCAACGAATTCGTCTTCAACGAAAGTGAGTATTGCATCGTTGAAAGTAGGCCAAGTGTGGCTTCCCATGTGAGGTTCGCCGCCACGGCTGCCACGTCCGCTGATTTCATTCCATCTGGTAAATCCTTTGCTGTAGTTTTTTTCTAACAGCTCAACTATTTCCATATAATATGCTTGATTATAAGCTATGAATATACCTGTCATGATAATTTCCTTTCTTAATTTTCATCGTTTAATTTAACAGCATTTCTTTTTTTACGTCTGTCTCTTCTGTCAACGAATGCTGCGTAGAGGGTAGGGATGAGGACAAGAGTAATCAATGTTGAAATTGAAAGACCCCATGACACAGTGATACCCAAGCCGTTCCACATTTCTGCGCCTTCGCCAGAGCCGATGGCCATAGGAACCATACCGAGAACTGTTGTTAATGTTGTCATCAAGATAGGACGCAAACGTTGTTTTGAAGCTGTTACAACAGCAGTGTTGATGTCCATACCTCTGTCGTGGCACAAGATAGCGTAGTCGATGAGAACGATACCATTTTTAACAACGATACCGACGAGAATCAAGATACCGATCAATGCCATGATGTCTAATGCCATGTTATTGACTGTTATACCGATAAGAACGCCGATGATAGCGAATGGCACTGAGAACATGATGACGAATGGGTCGAGCAATGACTCAAATTGTGATGCCATAACGACATAAACCAAGATGACGATAAGTGCTAACAATAAGAACAATCCTGAGAATGATTCTTGTTGGTTTTCGTAGTCACCACCGATTTTTACCATAAATTCTGCTGGAATTTCAGCTTTTTCGATATAATATTGTGCTGTCTCTACGGCTTCACTCAAAGCGTAACCTTTTGAAACGATACCTGTTACAGTTACGATACGTTCACGGTCTTTACGTTCGATTTTTGGAGGTGTCATGCCTTCGACAACTTGGGCGACGTCTTTAACTCTGATGCTTTGTCCTTGAGAACCATAGAGAATGATGTCTTCGATGTCTTCGATGCTTTGACGGAATTCAGGAGCGTAACGTACACGGACTTTGTATTCATCGCCGTCTTCGCGGAAGTATGTCATAACAGAACCATTGATACGGTTTCTTACCATAGTAGAGGCTGTTGTGATGTCAATACCATTGAGTCTCAATTTTTCACGGTCGAAGTCGACATAATATTCTGGTGTGTATTCGTCACGGCTGACGAGCACTTGTGAGAATTGTGGTGTTCTGAGAAGACTATCTCTAAGAGCGAGTGCAATTCTGTCGGAAGTGTTGAAATCGTAACCGTAAATTTCAAGTTTTAAAGTAGTGGCACCACCCATGCCCATTCCTTGACCAACATTATATTTCTTAATAAGACTGTTGTTTTTCAAGTCGTTACTAATGTATTCAGATATTTCAAGAGTACTTCTGCTACGAGATGTCTTTCTGCCTAAGTTGATATTCATAGAAATGATATGAGTACCGTTGTTGTTCATAGAAGCGAAGGTGTTATCTTCGTCAGCAACGCCGTAACCGTAGTTAAACATAACGATTTCTGGAATTTCAGCTTTGTATTTATCGTATAATTCTCTTGCAAGCTGACCAGTGATTTCTTCACCTGTACCAACTGGAAGTTCGATGCTTATTGAAAGACGACCTTGGTCCATAGAAGGCATAAAGCCAGTCTTCATATTAGGAACTGTAAACATTATTGTTACAACGAAAATGATAAGAGCGATAAATACAACAGATTTTCTGTGTGTTACAGCCCAATTGATGAGACGTCCGTAACCTCTGCTGAGTGCGTCGAGACCTTTATTAATAGGTGTGAATAAAATGCTGTGCCATTTGTGTGTTCTTGGGTTTTGTTTCAACATTCTTGAACACATCATAGGAACGAGTGTCAAAGCAGCTGATGTAGAAACAATCATGATGATACTTACAATCCAACCCAATTGTTTGAAGAAGATACCGATGATACCGTCGACCATTGTCAATGGCAAGAATACTGCGAGCATTGTCAATGTTGAAGCGATAACAGAGATAGAAACTTCTTGTGTTGCGTGAACTGCTGCTTCTTTTGGTTTTGCACCGCGGTCGATGTGTGAAGCGATGTTTTCCAAAACAACGATAGCATCGTCAACAACCATACCGATGGCGATTGTCAAAGCACTCATGGAAATGATGTTCAATGTGTTGCCTGTAGCGAAGAGGTAGATGACAGAAGCAACCAATGAAATAGGAATTGACAATACGATGATGATCGTAGCTCTCCATCTTCCGAGGAAGATAAACACAACTATCATAACCAATAAGAAGGTAATCATGATAGTGTCTTTCAATGAGTTGATGGTGTCGATGATATTTGTTGAACCATCCATGATGATGTTTACCTTAACATCAGATGGGAGAGTTTTCTCGATTTTTTTAAGTTCTTTCTTGATGCCGTTGATAACTTGAACGGTGTTTGCGTCGGTTTGTTTTTGGATGGTAATCATCGCACCTTGACGACCGTCGCTATAGATTCTTTGCAAACGTTCTTGCTCGCCGTCGTTAACAACAGCAACGTCTCTCAAATAAACAGGAGCGCCTGTTGCTGAAGCACCGACAACAACATCAAGCATTTCTTCTGCTGACTTGAATTCTTTTTCAACACGGACAGAATATGTGTTAGAACCGATGTCGATAGTACCAGCAGGAGTGTTGCGGTTTTCGTAAGCCAATGTAGATGATATTGATTCTACTGTGATGCCGTATGCTGCTAATTTATCAGGGTCGACAAATACTTGAATTTCACGTTTTGGAGCACCTGATACGGAAACTGTACCAACGCCATTGACACGAGCCAATGTTGTAGCGACTTTGTCATCCAAAATCTTGTCCAAACCGTTGAGACTTTCTTCAGCTGTCGCTGATAACAACATGATAGGCATATCTTCCATACTGAATTTGAAGATTGTAGGAATGCTGATGCCGTCAGGAAGTGCCTGTGTCACCATGTCCAATTTGTCGCGGACATCGTTAGTTGCTTCATTGATGTCAATTCCGTATTCAAATTCCAATGAAATGATAGATATATTTTCCTTCGATGTAGAAGAAAGGTGTTTTAAGTTACTAACACTATTAAGAGCATTTTCCAAAGGCTTGGAAACGTTGGTTTCAATATCGGCGGCACTCGCGCCTGAATATGATGTCACAACGATGATGGTGTTTTCTCCCATGTCAGGGAAGAGGTTGGTTGACAGTTTGGTGAGAGAAAATACACCCAAGATAGCCACTGTTATGAATATAAGGGCTACTGTGACAGGTTTATTTACTGATGTTCTGTATAAACTCATTTCTTAATTTATTTTACGATGTCAACTTTAATGTTGTTTCTAAGTCTTGTTTGTCCGCTTGTTACGATTGTTGCGCCATCGTCAATGCCGCTGATGATTTCATATCTCTTGCCCATTCTGACGCCAACTTTAACAGGAGTGTGTGTCACTGTGCCGTCTTCGTTCAAAACATAAACGTATTTTTCGTCAGCACCGACTTGCTTAAGAACTGCATTGTCTGGAACAACAACGCGGAAGTTATTGCCATAATTAACAGTTACGCGAGCGAACATACCTGGACGTAATTTCTCGTCTTTGTTGTCAACAGTGATTTCAACAGGGAAAGTGTGTGAACGTGGGTCGATTGTTGGATAAATCAAGTTGACTTTGCCTTTGAATACTTCTTCTGGAAATGCGTCAGCTACGATTTCAACTTCCATTCCTTTGCTAACTTTTGAATAATTGCTTTCGCTAATATTTATTAACATCTTAACAGGAGTGATGTTTTGTACAACGAAAAGTGGCTGTGCCATTGCGTACATATCGCCTTCGTCGTAGTTGCGAGCTGTGACAATACCTGAAATAGGACTTCTTAATATTGTGTTTTCTAATAAGTTAGAATAAGTCTTCTTTGAAACTTCGTAAGCAAGTGTCATAGCTTCAAAATTGGCTTGTGAAACTGCACCAATTTCGTGTAATTCCTTTGTACGTCCATATTCTATGGAGTCGTTCTTTATTTGTAATCTTAATTTTTCTAAATTGATACCATCCATTGTTGCAAGTTTTTGACCTTTCTTTACATGATCGCCGACTTCAACTAAAATCTCATTGATACGAGATGCTGATTGTGGAGTGATGTTGTTGATGATTTCAGCTTCAACTGTTGTTGGATAAGTGCTTAATTGTGGAACATTTTCAGCATAAACTTTTGTTACAGTTACTTTTGGAGCTTCATCAACGACAACTGCTGCTGTTTGCTGATTGCCTGACTTTTGTCCGCATGAAGCCATTATCAAAGCTGATGAAAGAATTAAAATTGAATTAAAACGTCTCATATTTTTTATTGTATTTTATTGATTATCTTGTTTGTTTTCTTCTTTTACATATTCAACGCCCATAAGTTCATCGATGGCGGCTTTGTTTGTTATGTATTGGTAAATAGCTTGGCTCATATTGAGTTGGGCTTGTGTTAATGCCAACTGTGCATCGTTGAGTTCAACCAAGGTAGCTTTACCGACTTCGTACATTTTTTCAGAAATGTTGTAGCTCTTTTGTGCCATTTCTAAAGTGGCTTCCGCAGCTGTGTATTTCTTCACGCTTGTATTCATCTTGTCTCTGTAATTTTCCAAAGCGATGTTCAAATTACGCTCGACATCTTCCATGTTAAGTCTTAAAATATCTTGTGTTTTCTGATATTGTCTGATGCTGTTGTGTTTTGAAAAACCATCGAAAATAGGGATGTTAAGACTCAATGCAACAACTGAATAAGGATTCCAATTCATATTGAATGTATTGCCCAAAGCCATATAGTTATATGAGAATTGAGCTGAAAGGGTAGGGATGTATTGGAATTTGGTCATCTTGATAGTTCTGCTCAACATTTCGTCTTGCAATCTTAATTGTAACAAGTTTGTGTTGTTTTCAAAACTTACAGTGTCGTTTTCAATCAATGTTGCAACCAATTCGTTTGAATAATCTGATAAAGCTCCTTCAACGTCAAGTTCTGTTGCAAGGTCGATGCCCATGATGGCTTTGAGTTGCCATATAGCTAAAGTGACAGCGTTTTCTGCACTATAAACTTCAGGTTCATAATTGTTTACATTAACTTTAGCTCTTAAATATTCAAATTCAGAAGCCTTTCCAACATTATATTTCTTTTCTATATCTTCGAAATTCTTTTGTGCATTATCGTAAACTTCTTTGTAAACATTGTAAGCTTCTTTTGCCAAAAGAACAGAATAGAAAGCTTGTTTTACTTGTGAAACCATTGATATTCTTGAAGAACGAGCTTGCTCAATAGCCAATTCAACATCTAATGCTGAAAGTTTCAAACTTTGCCAAAGTGTTGCGTTGATGAGTGGCATCGCTGCGGTTACACCAGCTGATACGTTGTTGCTCATACCAACTTCAATTTCCATTGCTTGGCCATTCATTTCCATGGCCATGACTTGTTTTTTCAAAGTTCTTTGGTAACTGCCACTGGCACTGATGTTTGGATACAAAGAAGAGTAGGCTCCTTTCTTTGCGTAACCTGTCTTTTCAATTGTCATGTCGGCAATTTTAATTGTGTTGCTTTCTGATAACGCAATCTCTATCGCCTCATTTAACGTAATTTTTTCTTGTGCATGCAAAATCATGCCACAAGCGCAAAAAATGACTGTGAATAATAAGTGATTGAATCTTAACATTTTATAAAATATTTTTTTGATTTATTTCAATGAAAAATGAGATTTTTTTTTAGACTGCAAAGGAACGAAATTTTATTGGATAAATTGTAAAAAAAAGTCTGATTTCACTAAAAAAATATCAGCATTTCAATGTAGTTTTTTACTGACTCAACGAACGTTGAAAATTCTTAAAAAATCTATGTTTTATGCTTATAAAATGTAACGTTTTCTTCACTGAAATTGTTCAAGCTTAGTTATATAAATTCGCTGTTTTTTTTCTTAAAAAATATTAACCTAAAAAAGTGTTTTAAACTATTCTTGCGATACAAAAAAAGTCGTACTTTTACCGCCGAAATTAATATTGATTAAGGTTAGATGAAGGCAAGGATTTTAGGTCTGTTTTTGTTGTTTGAGGCTTTGTTTATGTTGGTGACATCATTGGTCGCATTATACTATTTTTATAAATGTGGCGATGGCGATGTCTTGGCATTGACGGTTTCGACTATCATTACAGCTATTTCAGGGTTTATATTGATTTCAGCAGGAAGAAAGTCGGGGAAGACTAGGCAGGAAATAGATAATTTTGAAGTTAAAGACTCTTTCCTGATAGTTACCTTGACCTGGATTGTCTTCGCAGTGTTCGGCATGTTGCCTTTTCTCCTAAATGGAACTATAGATAATGTTACCGATGCTTTCTTTGAAGCGATGTCGGGATTTACTACAACAGGAGCTACTGTCTTGAATAACATCGACGAGCAGCCACATGGAATATTGTTTTGGAGAAGCTTGATGCAGTGGCTTGGTGGATTGGGAATCATCGTTTTGTTCCTCGCAGTTATGCCTTCTTTGAATCGTAGTTCAAACAAAGTCATGATGTTCTCCGCAGAAATGTCGGGCATAGGCGTGAAAAAACTTCATCCAAAAATGATGATGACAGCTCGTAAACTGCTGGGAATCTATATTATACTGACAATTTTGTGTGGATTTATGTATTGGATGGGACCAATGAATACTTTCGATGCAATATGTCATGCTTTGACAACAATGTCGAGCGGTGGATTCAGCACGCATCAGGCAAGTATAAGTCATTTTAATTCACCTTATATAGAATATGTAGCTTCGGCGTTTATGTTTGCTTCGGGCATTAACTTCTCGCTTTATTACTTCCTTTTCACAGGACAAGGAAAGTTGTTTAGAGAAAATGAAGAACTTCGCTGGTATATCGGTACAGTTGTTCTTATGATGTCAATTTTTATCGCATTGTTCTATTTTGCACCAAGGTTGAATACAATACTTACTCAAGTCGACTCTTATCCACAAGGTTTTGAAAATAGATTTAGAACAGCATTGTTCCATGTTACTTCAATTATAACCTCAACTTGTTTTCAGGCAACGAATTACGATTATGACTTATGGGGAGGATTGTTCCTGATTCCAACCTTCATCATGATGGCTAGCGGCGCATGTGCAGGTTCTACAAGTGGAGGTATAAAAATTATTAGAGAAGTTATTTCCATAAAATCTATTAACAATATCTTCAGACGTCTGCTTCACCCAAACGCATTGTTTAGCGTTAAAGTATCAAATGAAGTTATCGATGATGATAAGACTAGAAGAGTTGTTAACTTTTTGATAATCTTTATTTTATTATATGTATTGGGCGTGCTGTTGTTCTTGGTGAGCGGAAGTAATTTGCAGGAAAGTATGTTTAATTGTATCTCAGCTCTCGGAAATAGCGGTCCAGGAACGGGACGTACAGGCCCATCAGCTTCATTCTCAGAGTTGTCTGACATGGGAAAATGGACAATGTCAATCCTGATGTTGATAGGACGTCTGGAAATATATACCGTTTTGGTCACATTCCTTGCCTTGTTCCGAGGAAATAGATATTGACCGTTGACCATTGACCATTGACTTTTGACTGCTAAATTAGAGTCAGTGTCAAAGTCTTAATTGATATTTTGCAAATATTTATTGATTTTTTTTCTAAGTCAGGATAACTTGTTTTATTTTTGTCAAAAACAAAATCCATAATGAAAGAGAATTACGAATTTTTAGGTTTTCTTAGAAGTAGAGCTAAAATTGTAACTGCTTGGTTAGCAATATTTTTATTTATATTCCTTTCGTCATATTCCAATTGGATTGTTTCTTTTCTTCATGCGTTATTGCTTACAATATGTCTTTTGTTTACAAGCTATATTGAATCAAGGTATGTCATAAGATTGTTGCAAAAAGGTTATCACGCATTGTTTTATTTGCTTAATTTTCTGATTATCATTCTGATGTCATTTTTTACGACTTATTTAGAGTTGTATTTGTTGATTTTCATGAATGAGCATTTTGCTGTAGATATACCAGCATTGGAAGGTCCCAAGTATTTCTTTATTCCAATATTGATACGCATAGTGCTTTTTACAGCTACGATAGCCATTTCCGTAATTTCGTTTTTGCAACGTGTGGAAAAGGAAAATCAAAGGATAAAAAATGAACTTAAAAGTGAGAAACTGGATATGGAATTGCGTCTTTTGAAGTCGCAAATGACACCTCATTTTTTGTTTAACGCATTGAATAACATTTATTCTCTTGTTTATACTAAAGATAATAACGCACCTCAAAGCGTCTTGAAGCTTTCCGATATGCTTAGATATGTTATGGTTGATTGTCAGGTTGATATGATTTCTATAGATAAGGAAATTAAATATATGGATGCTTTCATTGGTTTTCAGCAAATGAGTATGGAAAATAAATCGAATGTGATTTTTGAGAAAAAAATAGATAATCACGATTTTAAAATTCCGCCAATGATACTTCAGCCTTTAGTGGAGAATAGCTTCAAACACAGTAGGTTAGTAAGCGACCCTAATGGTTTTGTCCATTTTTACTTGATACAAGAAAATAACGGTCTTATGTTCATTGCACGCAATTCTGTAAAAGGAATGTCGTTATCCGTTGTTGATCAAAACAAAAAAACACATTCTGGAATAGGACTGGAGAATGTTAAAAAAAGATTGGAATTATATTACGGAAATAATTACTCTTTTGAAGCAAAACAAGAGGATGACAAATATGTAGTAACAATAAAAATAGGAGAGAAATATAATGAAAAGAATGTATAATGTTCTTATTGTTGATGACGAGTTTTTGGCTAGAAAACTTCTTACTGAATATGTTTCAAAAATAGATTACCTGAATCTCGTCGATACTTGTTCTGATGCAACAAAAGCTATGGAAGTGCTTGCTAAAGAACATATTGATATTCTTATGCTGGATATTCAGATGCCTGATAT
>JAFOBJ010000001.1 GCA_017381865.1 Bacteroidales bacterium | reverse complement strand
CTACGCTAACTGCGACTATATTTCATTACACATCCCAGCAAACGAAAAGACAAAAGGTTCTATCAACTACGAACTTCTTTCAAAAATGCCTAAAGGCGGCTGCTTAGTCAACACAGCACGTAAAGAAGTTATCGACGAAGCTGGTATGGAACAACTTCTCGCTGACCGCGCTGACCTTAAATATGTAACAGACATCGCTCCAGCTAACCAAGCTGTATTAGCAGAAAAATTCGCTAACCGTTTCTTCGCAACACCTAAAAAACAAGGTGCTGAAACAGCTGAAGCTAACATGAACGCTGGTCTCGCAGCAGCTCGCCAAATCGTTGGTTTCATCCAAAACGGCGACGTTAAATTCAAAGTTAACTAATTAAATTCACATAAGATTCATCTCGTCATTATCTCGAGATGAATCTTCTTTTTACTATCAAACACACTATATAATTAATAATATGACTCAAGAAGATAATAAATCAACGACTTTTTTCAGATTCGAAGACCTTCGAGTTTATAGTAAAGCCATTGGTTTTGTATCGTTACTAACAGAAACTAGCACTCTGGCAACTAACGAAATAGAAAACCACTACTACAAAAGATTTTTAGAAGAAGCTACATTACTAGCATTCAACATCGCAGAAGGTTCATCCAAAAACAAGCCTTCTTTCATTGCTCAGCTTAAAGCTGCAAAAACAAACATCCGTAAGTGCGTCGTTTTCTGCGCAATAGGACGCCAAAACGAATTCCTCAGCGAAGATAAGGAAGAACAAATCCGCACTCAATTAATGGAGTTAACAAAGATGATTGGCGCTCTCATCATCTCTTTACAAAGAAGCGTCAACGTTGATCATTATGATCATCATTTGCACGAACATGAAATGGACTCTCACAACAATAGTGCAAATTTCGAAGATGAAATGATTTGGTAAACAATAAAATATTAACATTTAAAAATTAAAAATATGTCAGTAATTAAACCATTTAAAGGCTATCGTCCTCCAGTAGACATCGTCGAAAAATTAGCATCAAGACCTTACGACGTTTTAAATTCAGAGGAAGCTCGCCAAGAATGCGAAGGCAATCCTTACAGCCTCTTACACGTTACAAAAGCTGAAATCGACCTCGCTCCTGGTACAAAAGACAGCGACTTAACAACATATATCAAAGTTGTTGAAAACTTCAACGCTTTCAAAGATTACGGCTGGTTAGTTCAAGATAAAGAAGAAAAATTATATATCTACGCTCAAAGCATGAACCCAACAGATGCTAATGCTCATTGGCAATATGGTATCGTTGCTTGCGCATGGAGCGAAGACTATGTAAACCAAGTAATTAAAAAACACGAGCTTACTCGTAAAGATAAAGAAGAAGACCGCATGAAACACGTTCGCATCACAAACGCTAACGTTGAACCTGTATTCTTCGCTTATCCAGCTGTTGCTGAAATCGACGCTATCGTAAGCAACATCACAAAAGAAGCTCCTATCTACGACTTCATCGCTAAAGAAGATAACTTCGGCCACCGTTTCTGGGTCATCGACGACAAAGCTACTATCGACAGACTCGTTGAACTCTTCGCTACAGAAGTTCCTTCAATGTACATCGCTGACGGTCACCACAGAAGCGCCGCTGCAGCTCTCGTAGGTCAAGAAAAGAAAGAAAATAACCCAGCTCACAAAGGCACTGAAGAATACAACTTCTTCATGACAGTTATTTTCCCAGACAACCAATTGAATATCATCGACTACAACCGCGTAGTTAAAGATTTAAACGGTCTCTCAAAAGAAGAATTCCTCAACGCTTTGACAGAATCATTCGACGTTGAAGATATGGGAACAGAAATCTACAAACCAGCTAAATTACACGAATTCAGCACATATTTAGATGGTCACTGGTATAAACTCAACGCAAAACCTGGCACATTCAACGATGCTGACCCAATCGGCGTTCTCGACGTAACAATCTTATCAAACTTAGTTTTAGACAAGATTTTAGGCATTAAAGACTTACGCACTGACAAACGCATCGACTTCGTTGGCGGTATCCGTGGCCTCGGTGAATTGAAACATCGCGTTGACAACGGCGAAATGAAAGTTGCTTTCGCTTTACATCCAGTAACAATGAAACAAATCATTGACATCGCTGACAGCGGCAACATCATGCCTCCTAAGACAACATGGTTCGAACCTAAACTCCGTTCAGGTCTCGTAATTCATACATTAGAATAAGCCTCTAAGTTACTAAGATACTAAGTTGCTAAGTAATCTCAGTAACTTAGCAACTCAGCAACTAAAAAAAGCGAGCAGAATTTATTTCTACTCGCTTTTATCTTAGTGTCTTAGAGACTTAGCATCTCAGCATCTTAATCTCTCACTGGACGGATTGAGAATCCACTGCGACGTAAGCCTTGGTCTGTCATATAACCACCTGAGCTGAATGTCAAGAAACAAGCTCTTGTGTTTGTGTTTTTTCCACCTTCTAATTCTTCACTATATGGTGTTGTTGTCCAATAATATCCCCATTTTCCTTGGTCTAATGCACCATCAACGCCAGCTGCGTCTTCTGCAGGTTTGCTCCTAAATCCAGCTGCTGGAATGAATATGTGATTACCATTGACATTTGATACTACGTTAAAGCCACTTACGCCATTGACTTCTGTCAAAATCCACTGGCATTGTGTAACCAATTCATAAATATCAGCTAATGTTGGAGTTCTCCAGCCTTCGCCCCATTTTGATGTTGCCACATCATATTCTGGTTTTCCAGATATATCGCCTAAATCTTTATAATATGAAGAACAGTTGCTTGATTCGTATGTTTCTTTTGTTTCTATTTCGCCCCAAGCATAATGTTCGCCGTAGCCTTCTGGTGTTGTTGCGCCAACATTATATGCAGCCCATTTCACGCCACTTGGCAAACCAAGGTCAACGTATTCGTATTGAGTTTCTGGTTCAATCGGTTCTTCTGGAGTTGCTTCTAAAGTAACGAAGTTGATATTTTCGCCGTAGGCTGTACCTTCGCTGTTAGTCGCATAAGCTCTTACATAATATTCTGTAGAAGGTAATAATCCTGACAAGTCAGCAGAAAAATAGACAGGAGCAGCCTTTTCTCTTTGTAATAATTCTGTATAACCTCCTTCTACAACATTGTCATGCAATGTTGGATTTTGTTCTGTACTCCAGCAGAATCCTTGTGTAATAATATCGGCATTGCCATCATCGACGACTTCACCTGCACAAGATGCGCTATTTTCTGTGATATAATCAACCGCCACTGTTGCTACAGTTGGCAATTCTGGTTTTGGTCCACATGCGACGAAGATACTGCATATCAATGCAATTAAAAGAAAATGTTTTCTCATGATTTGATTTTTAAAAATATAAAATTAAACGTTTAAAATTATCTTAAATAAAGATGTGCAAAGGTAGTTATTTTTTAATTCATAATGCATAATTCATAATTCATAAT
>JAFOBJ010000014.1 GCA_017381865.1 Bacteroidales bacterium | reverse complement strand
TAATTTTTTTTTATACCTTAATAATATAGTAAAAAACTTTAAAAAATTATGCATTATACATTACGAATTATGAATTATATCTTATCTTTGCAAATTACAAGTTTTCATCTTGTTGAAAAATAATTAAACATAAATACTAATGAGTTTCAAAAAGTTAAACAACATTGTCGGATGGGGCGTATTCGTTATTGCAACCATCGTTTATGTGCTCACATTGGAAACTACCGTCAGCTGGTGGGATTGTGGTGAGTATATTTCTACAGCGTATAAATTACAAGTAGGACACCCTCCTGGAGCACCTCTTTTCCAGATGATAGGCAGATTTTTCTCACTTTTTGCCTTCGGTGATGTCACAAAAGTCGCATTAATGATAAATTTAATGTCAGCTTTGTGCAGTAGTTTTACCATTTTATTTCTCTTCTGGACGATAACGCTGCTTTCGAAAAAAATATGGATGAAAGATGGCGAAGCAGCTCCAATGTCAAATAAATTTGCAGTCTTGGCAACTGGCGTTGTCGGAGCTTTGGCTTATACATTCTCAGATTCATTCTGGTTCTCTGCCGTAGAAGGCGAGGTGTATGCAATGTCGTCTTTGTTTACAGCCATAACATTCTGGGCAATATTAAAATGGGAAGAAGTCGCTGACGAACCTTCTAACTACCGCTGGATCATATTTATAGCTTATCTCATAGGCTTGTCAATCGGCGTTCACCTCTTGAACCTCTTGTGCATACCAGCAGTCGTTTATGTGGTTTATTTCAAGAAATATAAAAAGATTACATTTAAAGGTTTTGTCGTAGCTGGTATAATATCAGTGGCTCTCGTTGGCTTGATTCAAGTGGTTCTCATCCCTGCGATTGTTTCATTATGCAGCAAATTCGAGCTTTTCTTCGTAAATGTTCTCAAAACTCCATTTAACGTCGGAACTGTCGTTTATTTCTTGTTCCTTATTGCAATAATTGTATTGGGAATCTATTTCTCAAATAAATATAAAAAGGTGATATTGAACGTTATAGTTCTTTCATTTATGTTTATAATGATTGGTTACTCATCGTTCTTTATGCTTGTTATCCGCGCTAATGCTAACACACCTATTAATGAAAACGACCCAAGCGAAGCTGTTTCGATGCTTTCTTACTTGAAACGCGAACAATATGGTAGCTGGCCTTTGCTCCGCGGACCTTATTACATGGCAAAACCTATAGACGCTAACGACGGAAACCCAGTGTATGCAAGAGATGAAAAAAACGGCAAATACGTTGTCGTTGATGATAGAAAAGCAACAGTGCCAATCTATGATGATAATCTTACTACAATATTCCCTCGTATGTGGAATGGCTCAAAACGCTTGTATACAAGTACTTACGAACAATATATTGATAAATCTAAAATGGTGCCTGTGACAGTTAAAAAGCCTAATGGCACTGGCGGATATACAACAGAGACCGTAATGCGTCCTACATTTATGCAGAATCTGAAGTTCTTTTTTGGTTATCAATGCAATCATATGTATTGGCGTTACTTTATGTGGAACTTCGTTGGACGCCAAAATGATATTCAAGGTCATGGTGAATTGGAATATGGTAACTGGATAAGTGGTATCAATTTCATCGATGAAGCTCGTCTCGGAAAACAGACAGATCTTCCTAAGTCAATGACAAATTCAGGTCGTACCACATTCTTCTTCTTGCCTTTGATATTGGGATTGATAGGATTGTTCTATCACATTAAAAAAGATATTAAAGACTCATGGGTTGTGTTCTTGTTGTTCTTCATGACAGGTCTCGCCATAGTTATTTACCTTAACCAAACGCCTTATCAGCCTCGTGAACGTGACTATGCGTATGCTGGTTCTTTCTATGCGTTCTGCATCTGGATTGGTATAGGTTTGATGGGAGTGATAGAACTTTTGCAAAAAATATTTAAGAATAAAATGGCTGCAGCTGTCGTGGCTTTCGTCTTATGTCTCTCAGTGCCAACAGTTATGGCAGCTTCTGGATGGGAAGGCCACAACCGTTCAAACAAAACAGCAGCTCTCGACTGGGGTAAGAATTATCTTAAAAACCTTCCTGAAAATGCCGTTATCATCACTCGCGGCGATAATGATACATTCCCTCTTTGGTATGTCCAAGATGTTGAAGGCTATCGCACCGACGTTCGTGTATGTAACTATATGCTCGCTTCAGGATATTGGTACGTTCATCAAATGGGACGTAAACAATATGAATCTGAAAGACTTCCATTGTCATTGACACCAGAGCAATATGATAATGGCGTTAACGAACCAATACTAATTCATGAGGTTTTTGACGGACCTGTAGAATTGAAAGACGCTATAGAATTTGTCAAGAGCGATAATTCTAGAACAAAATTAACTGTGGGAATGGGTGAAAAAATTAATTATCTTCCAGCACGTCGTCTTAAAATTACAGTTGATAAAGAGGCTGTTATACGCAATGGAATAGTTCCAGAAAACATGAAGGATAAAATCGTTGATGAGATCGTGTGGGAAATTCCAGCTAGTGTAAATTATCTTTATAAAAACGATTTGATGCTTCTCGATTTCTTTGCAACAAACAATTGGACACGTTCTGTATATTTTACTAGCTTGAGCGATATTAAAAATATTTTAGGTATTGATAAATATTTGCATCAAGAAGGTCTTGCTCATCGTTTTATGCCTGTGGAAGCTGTAGCTTATTATAAAGATGCTGGCGGCGTTTTCGTTGACGGTTCTTACGAATTGCTTATGGCCGATGATATTAGCTGGGGTAATCTTAACGACCCTAATGTTGCAGTCGACCCTGAAAGCCGTCGTAGCGTTTTGTTTGTAAAACAAGCTTATATGCGTCTCGCTCAGACACTTGTAAATAGTAAAAGAAAAGCAGAAGCTGTGGCTGTATTGGATAAATGTTTGGAATTCTTCCCAAATGATAAGATTCCTTATGACATCTTGATGATGACTTATCCAGAAATTTATTACGCAGCTGGTGCTACCGACAAAGGCGATGCGTTTATGAATACAATGCTGGAAAATTGTAAGGATAATCTCAGATATTATTACGAATTGGAAGTTCCATTCATTATGTATTACAGAGAAAATATATACGAAAACTTGGCTGTTTTGGATAAGATTAAATCGATAGCAACCAAGTATAAACGTAATGATATCAGGGTTGAAGCGACTGATGCGTTTAATGAAGAAAACGCTAGGTTCTATCCTTATTTCTCTAGATGAAAATAAAAAAAGCTCAGAAATTTCTGAGCTTTTTTTTATTTGAAGTTTTTTATTTCTTTACAAAACTTTTTATCACAAGCCAAATTCCAGCGAATAAGAAAGGAATGCTGAGCCATTGTCCCATGTCTAATGTCATTGATGTCTCGAATTCAACTTGTGGATTTTTGATGAATTCAATCAATATTCTTGAACCGAAAACCACGATGAGGAATATTCCGAACATGAATCCAGGGCGTTTTTCCGCCATGTTTTGTTTGTAATAAGCATACAAAAGGTAAATGAAAACCAAAATGCAGAAAATAGCTTCGTAAATCTGTGTCGGATGACATGCTGGTATGTTTTCTATTGGCATGCCGATAGGGTAGTCTCTCACGAACTTGAATCCCCAAGGAAGTGTGGTTGGTTCGCCGTAAATCTCTGAGTTCATGAGATTTCCGAATCTGATGAATGCGCCTCCAATTGCTGCTGGAACAACGATTCTATCTAAAATCCAAATGTAAGGTTTCTTGATTTTTTTAGCGTAAATAAATAAGCCAATCAATATTCCTATCGCGCCTCCGTGACTGGCAAGTCCGCCTTCCCAAATCTTTAAGATTTCAACAGGATTGGATAAATAATATGAAGGTTCATAGAAGAGACAATGTCCTAAACGTGCGCCTAAGACGGTGGAAATCAACATGTACATGAAAAGCATATCTAAATGTTCTTCGTTGATGCTTTCTTTTTTGTAAATGTTTTTCATGATATAATATCCTACGATGAAAACCATTGCCCAGAAAAGTCCGTACCATGCGATAGGGCGACTGCCTATGTGAAAAATGTAGGGATCAACATCCCAAACGACATAATTTAATAACATAATTTTCTATTTTTTGCAAAAATAATAAAAGACCAAAGACCAAAGACTAAAGACTAAAGATTTTTTAATTATGAATTATGCATTATGCATTATGAATTAATCTTAACGTTTTTTAACTTAAAGTCTTTTTGTTTGCAATAATTGAACAATCCTTTTTCTGTAAGATATTCTGCTAGATATTCTTGTTCTGTTTGTCCTGGCGTTGGAACAAGATATGCGTTTCTGTTAAGAATGGTTAAGTCCATTAAGGAAGAATAACCACCTCGGCAGATGATGTTTTTTGATTTGGCAACGATGTTAACAAATGTTTCGTCATCGACATGGTTGAAGAAAATGATGTTTTTTGGAGCGTCGGCTGGAATTTGTTCATTCTCTGGTTTTGCTCTTAAAATGACGATATTTCCTTGAATGTCGTTTGCTTGTTTGATGATAATGTCTTCAAAAATAGTGCGTTGCGGTTCTGGTCCTGATAAAATTACCAGATAATCAATTGATTTGTTTTCGTCTTTTATTTCAGAAGAAAAACGGCTCAGGAAACCGATGTATTTAGTTTTGATTTTAACATTTGCAGGGTGTGATAACTTTCCGGATAACGAAGGCTCGTTTTCAACATCTGGAATCCATAGTTCGTCGTATTTTTTGATGTAGTGTTTATGTAGTTGATTTATAATAGGAGAGGTCCATTTGAAAAATTTAGGAACCTGGATGTTGAGTTGGTGAGTGATATAAATAGAGTGTACTTTTTTGCTCCAGCATCCGAATCTGTTGTCGGAAATGACGAGGTCTATTTTGTAGTCGTCAACGATTTTTTCTAAGGCTTTGTGTTCTTTGTTAAAATTTATTAAGGCATTCGGAATAGATTTTAACAATTGAAAAACTTGAGAGTTGCCTTTGCTGTATAAAGGTTCAAAACCAGGAAGTTTTATGAATTCTAAATTCGGAAATTCTTTTTTAAGAAATGCTAAAGGAGCTTTGTCTGCTGCAATGATAACATTGTCGCCCGATTCCAGTAATCCTCTGATTATCGGGACGCATCGGGTGGCGTGGCCTAATCCCCAATTCAACGGACATATCAATACGTTCTTTTTCAACTCCTTGATTTTTTGCAAAGATATGATTTTTTTTTGAGGATTGAGAGGGTGTAGAGGTAATAGAGGGAGTAGAGGGATGAGAGGGTGTGTTGTATAGATAAATGTTAATTATTTTTAACCATAATAAATTGATAATTATTTAGTTATAATGCTTGAGTAACTACAAAAATTAAAATTATGATAAAAAGTATAGAAGAAATGTACATTTGGCAGATGTCGAGGAGTCTTGTGAATGATGTTTATAAAATGATGTCTGTATGTAAAGATTATGGGTTTAAAGATCAGATTCAAAGGGCTGTGATTAGTATTATGAATAATATTGCAGAGGGTTTGGATTCAGGGTCTATGGCGAGGTTTGTTTTTCATTTAAAAGTTTCTAGAGGCAGTTGTGCTGAGGTTAGTTCGATGTTGTATTTATGTGAAGATTTTAATTTGTGCGATAAAGTAACACGAATTGAACTTCAAAACAAAATTAAACATATTTCATCGGGTTGCCTTAAGATAATTAATGGATATAAGAGGTGATAGAGGTAATAGAGGTAATAGAGGCGATGGTGTCGCAATCTCTAATCCCTCTGCCTCTCTAGTCCCTCTGCCTCTCTAGTCCCTCTGCTTCTCTAATCCCTCTGCCACTCTAGTCCCTTTGCTTCTCTAGTCCCTCTGCCTCTCTAAATCTTAATAAAAATTAACATAATTTATTGTAAATCAATAAGGTAAATTCTTTATATTTGCACTTGGAATTATAAATCAAAATTATGAATTGTGAATTATGCATTGTTATATGAGGTTGCGTTGACTTTAGTGCCTGGCATTGGCGATGTGAATGGCAAGAAACTGGTGGCGTATTGTGGCGGAGCGGAAGCGGTTTTTCGTGAGAAAAAGAAGTCGCTGTCGAAGATTCCCGGGATAGGGGAGAAGACGGTTGATAGCATTTTGTCGCAGGATGTTCTGTCGCGAGCGGAAAGAGAATTGGATTTTGCTGATAAATATGGAATAAGGATTCTCTATTATCTGAATTCTGATTATCCCAAACGTCTTCAGCATTGCTACGACAGTCCTATGGTTTTGTATTGTAGTGGTTATACGGATTTGAATGTCGCTAAGATTATCGGCGTTGTCGGTACTCGCAACGTGACTGATTACGGCAAACTTATGACTGACAAGATTATATCTGAATTGATCGATGATGATGTTCTGGTTGTCAGTGGCTTGGCTTATGGTGTCGATACTTGTGCGCATTGCGCTTCGGTGAAGTATGGGCTGAAAACGGCGGCTGTTTTAGCACATGGACTTCATACCATTTATCCTCCGATGAATAGAAATCTTGCGAGAAAAATTCTAGACGAAGGCGGATGTCTTTTGACGGAGCAGATTAGCGGTGCTGAACCTGATAGGGAGAATTTTCCTAAGAGGAACAGAATCGTCGCAGGTATGGTTGATTGTCTGATAGTTGTGGAGAGCGCATCAAAAGGAGGTGCGCTCATCACGGCTGAAATTGCGAACGCTTATGACAGGGAGGTATTCGCGCTGCCTGGACGCGTCGGCGATGTTTATAGCATCGGATGTAATAATATGATAAAAGATAATAAGGCTAATATTTTGATGGATGTCAATAACTTGCGCTCAATAATGCGTTGGGATGAGGATAAAAAAGTCGTGTCGAAGCAGATGCGTATGTTCCGGGAATTCAGTGAAGATGAAAAATTGGTGATGAATTTGTTTGAAGAAAACGCTGTGGTTTATCTTGATAAAATCATTACGGAGACGTCACTTTCGCCTACAAAAATAGCCTCGATTTTGTTGTCGCTGGAGTTTGATGGAGTGTTGTCGGCACTTCCTGGAAAACGTTATCAAAAGTTGTGATTATAATAGGATTATAAAATAAAAATTCTTACTTTTGCAACAAAATAAGCATAAATGCAGGAAGGTATCGTTATTAAATCAACGGGAAGTTGGTATGAAGTGAGAAATGAGAGCGGCGAAGTGGTGCTTTGTCGCCTTAGAGGTAAAATTCGTCTTGATGGAATTAGAACGACAAACCCCGTTGCTGTGGGGGATAAGGTTATTTTTGAAAAAGAAAATAATAAGGATACTTGCGTGATTAACAAGATTTTGCCTCGCTATAACGTTATCGTGAGAAAGTCGGTTAATCTTTCAAAGGCTTCTCATATCATTGCTTCAAATATTGACCAGGCAATCTTGGTTGCAACAATTGCTCATCCAAGAACATCGACTGGTTTCATGGATAGATTTTTGGTTACGGCAGAAGCGTATCATATTCCAACAACAATCGTCTTCAACAAATGCGATTTGTATGATGATGAACAGATGGAAATCGCTAAAAGTCTGATAGCAGATTTTGAAAAGATTGGATATCATGCATTTATGGTTTCGGCTAAGACTGGATTTCAATGCGACGAACTGAAGGAGATAATGAGAGATAAAGTCAATCTTTTCTCAGGTCACTCTGGCGTAGGTAAGTCTGCACTCATAAATCGCCTCGATGAAAATCTTAATGTAAGAGTCGGCGATATTTCTGAAGTCCACGAAAAAGGTAAACACACAACTACATTCTCTCAGATGTTTCCGCTTGCTTTTGGTGGTTATATTATTGATTCTCCAGGGATTAAAGAATTTGGTTTGTATGATATGGAAAAAGAGACTCTTGCGCAACGTTTTCCGGAAATGCGTAGTCTGATGCATGAGTGTAAGTTTTCGAATTGCACTCATATGCATGAGCCTCATTGCGCGATAAAAGAGGCTGTGGAACAAAAGATTATAGCGGATTGGCGTTACAATGATTATTGTAATATGATGGATGATAATGTATGAAGCAGCTTTTGTTATTATTCCTGATAATGTTTTCTTTAAATCTTGATGCTCAGCAAGATACATCTTCGTATGTCGTTGTGTCTGATGTCGTCGTGAGCGGGAATAATGTTACAAAAGATGCTATCATTTTCAGAGAATTGACATTTGCTGTCGGCGATACTATTCCATTGCAGCGTTGGGAAGAGGAATTGCGTGTCAGTAATGAGAATGTCTTGAATACGACATTGTTCAACTTCGTAACCTTTGAGCAACAAGAAGATAAGTCGGTTGAGAATGGAGTCATTCTTCATATCAATGTCGTTGAAAGATGGTATCTCTGGCTTTATCCGTATGTCGCATATTCCGACAGAAATCTCAATGCGTGGTATGAGGCCGACGATATTACTCGCTTCAGTTATGGCGTTGAGATGAAATATCGTAACTTCTTGGGCTTGAAGCATAATCTTAACCTTACTCTTATTTCTGGTTATAATCAGAATTACGCTTTGTCTTATGATATACCGTATATGACTGGAAAACAGTGTTTTGGTTTTGAATTTGGCGGCGGATATAAAAGAGATAAAGAGGCTCAGTACATCACTGAAAATAACAAAATTTTGTATTTTAATGGAGATGATGAATTTGCGAAACAGTCGGCTTTCGTCTTTGTTGAACCGTATTTCCGTTTCGGTCATCGTAATAAGTTGTTTGTGAATTTTAGTTATAACAACACTCTTTTTCATGATAGCCTTTCGTCGTTGAATGATGATTTTTCTAATGTTAAAGGTGCTCGTTTTCAGTATTTTGCATTGTCTGCTGTCTTTAAAAATGATTATCGTGACGAGCAGAATTATCCTTTGAACGGACATTATTTTGAACTTATGATGGAAAAGATTGGCTTCGGCGCATTTGAGACAAGTCCTGATGTTTTTTATGCGAAAGTCACGGCCGACTGGTATCAGCCGATAAAAGGTCGTTGGTATTGGGCTTCAAATCTTACGATGAAAATGTCGCCGAATTCGGAAGTGCCTTATTTTTTTAATCAAGGCTTGGGATATAAGAACGATTTTGTTAGAACATATGAGCTTTATGTCGTTGATGCGATGAATTTCGCTTTGGTGAAGAATAATTTGAAGTTTGCGATTTTGAATCCTGTGACAAAATATCTTCCTTTTATCAAGAATGAAAGATTTGGTAAAATACATTTTGCCTTATATGCTAATCTGTTTTTCGATTGCGCATATTCGTGGAAAATGCCTGTAAATCAGACATCTTTCTTAGATAATAAATTTATTTTCGGAACGGGAATAGGAATAGATTTCGTTACATATTATGATAAAGTGCTGCGTCTGGAATACGGCGTGAATGACATGGGTGAGGCAGGCTTTTTCATACATTTTGTGGCGCCAATATGATTTATGTTAATAAAAAATAACAAGGATATGAGAGTCGTTTTATACGGAAAGGCTTTTGGTAAAGATTACGATGAAATGATGCGTGAAATGCTTCGTTTTTTGCAAGAGTCAGAAGTGGAAATAATTGTGTATGAACCATTTTGGAATGATATAAAACATTGTTTTGATGAAAGTATATCTTATTCGTTCTTGAAAAAAACGGACGATATAAAAGGAAAAGCTGATGTCTTGTTTTCATTCGGTGGCGATGGAACAATTTTGGATTCTGTGCCAATCATACGCGACAGCGGTGTTCCTGTCTGCGGTATCAATACAGGAAATCTTGGTTTTCTCTCCAGCGTTTCTCCAAAAGAAACTATCGATGCCGTAAAAAAAATCATCGATGGAAATTATGAGATAGAACGTCGTTCGTTAATAAAAATTAACGATAAAAATAATATTTTCAATGGAATAAATTATGCTCTTAATGAAATAAGCATATGTCGTAAAGATAATGGTTCTCTGATAGTTGTGAATGTCTTTATTGATGATATGCTGCTGAATACATATTGGGCAGACGGAATTATTTTGGCGACGCCAACTGGCTCGACGGCTTATTCGATGAGCGTAGGAGGACCAATCATGACACCTAACGCAGATAGTTTTTTAATTACACCAATTGCAGCACACAATTTAAGCGTGCGTCCTGTCGTTATACCAGACAAAAGTAAGGTGAAAATAAAGGTTGAAGGAAGATGTGATAGTTTTGCTTTGGGCCTTGATTCGCGTATTGTGTTGGCAGATAAGTCGTTAGAGATAGAAATAGAAAAAACTGATTTCTGTTTTAATATGATAAAATTGCCAAATAAAAATTTTTTTGAGACAATAAGAAAGAAACTTTCGTGGGGTAATGACTTGAGAAATTAATTTGAAAAAATATATAAAATATTTAACAATTAATTGTAAATTTGTCAATTCTGTGCGAATTAAGTGTAATGATTGAAAATCAGTGAGAAAAGTAAATAAATTGATGAAAAGTAATAAAGTTCTGGCTATGTTTTTACTTTTGGCGTTGTCGTTTGCGATGCCAAAAAATCTTAAATCACAAATAGTGGAGATAGGAGCAACGGGTGGATTGTCGTATTATTGGGGAGATTTGAATCCTGCAGGCGACATGAATCCATCGAATTCAGTCGGACATTTTTCTAACAGCAAGCCTTCTTTTGGCGGAGTTATAAGATATTATCAAAATTTGCGCTGGGCTTTCAGATTACAATATTCTAGATTCTATCTGGAGTCGTCGGGCGAAGCCGCAAACCTTCAATCTGCACGCAATTTGGCATTTAAAAGTAAAGTCAATGACGCCGCATTTATCGTGGAATTCAATTTCTTTGATTATTGGACCGGAAGCCGAAACGATTATTTCTCTCCATATATTTTCGCAGGTGTTTCTATGTTTACATTTGAATCTACTTTAGATGGAAGAAAGTTGCAATCGACTGTGATTAAAGATGTTAGGTATAACACGCATAGTATGTCTGTTCCTTTTGGAGTTGGCGTTAAATATGGCATGACAGAAAAATTTGGCGTGACTCTGGAATTGAAAATGCATAAGGCATTTACAGATTATCTTGACGGAGTTGTAGATAATATTAGAGAAGTGGCAAAAATCGAACCTTTCAGATATAAATGTGACTGGATAGGATCCTTGGAATTGACAATCGTTTACAGATTTAATTTGCCAAGGAATGAAGTTTGTCATTATATGTAATATTTAATGAACAGAAAATGAGTACTTTAAAAGATAAAATAGATTTTAATAGATTGCCACAGCACATCGCTGTCATTATGGACGGAAATGGCCGTTGGGCAAAAGAAAAAGGTAAAATGCGTATTTTTGGACATCAGAATGGTGTCGCAGCTGTGCGTGCTGTATCGGAAGCATGCGCTGAACTTGGCGTTAAATACCTTACCTTATATGCTTTTTCTACAGAAAACTGGAATCGTTCTAAGATTGAAGTCGATGCTTTAATGACGCTTCTGTCAAAAACTATAGCAGAAGAAGTTAAGACTTTGAATGATAATAACATAAGACTTAACGCAATAGGCGATTTGCAAAGATTGCCAAAGTCTAATTATGATGCTTTGATGAAAGCGATAGAAGATACAAAAGATAATGATAGAATGACTTTGACGTTATGTTTGAGTTATTCTGGCCGCTGGGAAATCGCTCAAGCAGCTAAGGCTGTCGCTGAAAAAGTTAAGTCAGGTGAATTGGAAATTGAACAAATCGACGAGAAATGTTTTTCTAATTTCTTGAATACTAAAGATATGCCAGACCCAGAATTGTTAGTCAGAACAAGCGGAGAAGAAAGAATTAGTAACTTCTTGTTGTGGCAGTTGGCATATTCAGAATTCTATTTTACAGATAAATTTTGGCCTGATTTTGGTAAAGAAGACTTGTATGAATCTATAGTCGATTACCAAAGCCGTGAACGCCGTTTCGGTAAAACGAGTGAACAATTAACAGAAAAAAAATAATATGTATAAATATACTTCTAAATTATTATTTCTATTGTGTTTCTGCATGATATTTACGTCGAATATCATGGCTCAGATTCAAATTGGCAGTGATATGTCGGAAATAGACTACTCGTTGCCTCGCGACTATGAAATAGGTGGTATTACTGTAACAGGCGTTAAGTATGTAGATCCACAAGTGTTGGTCATGATTTCAGGATTACAGCCAGGAGAGACAATAAAAGTGCCAGGCGATGAGATAACCAATGCGATAAGAAAACTTTGGGACCAAGGCTTGTTCGAAGATGTTAGCATTACATGTACGTTAAAAATTGGTAGAAAAATATTCCTTAACATCGACTTAAAAGAACGCCCTCGTATATCTAAATATTCTTTCAAAGGCGTTAAAAAGTCTGAAGCAGAAGAACTTAGAAAGAAAATTAACCTCACTCGTGGCGACGTTGCGACTGAGCATACTTATACCAAAACAACCAGAATCATAGAAGATTATTACGCAGAAAAAGGTTTCCATAACGTGCTCGTTAACGTGGAAGCTAAAGCTGATACAACACGCGACAATTATGTCGATATCATCCTTGATGTTGATAGAGGTTCAAAGGTGCGTATTGCAGAAATTATCGTTAATGGAAATGAAGAACTGACAGACAATCAAGTTCGTAAGGCGATGAAAGAAACAAAAGTCAAAGGTAATTTCAATCCTCTCGACCCTCTCGGACCAACAGTATGCCAATCTGTTTATGATCTTGTTACCTTGAAACCTAAAAAAGCATTTTCAGGAATAGTGGATTACTTCGTCGATAATTATCGCCCTCGTATATTTAAGTCTTCTAAATATTTGGAAAACAATTACAAAGATGATAAATTGGCGATTATTGAAAAATATAATCAAAGCGGTTACCGTGACGCTTATATCGTAAGTGACTCGGTTTATAAAATTGATGATAAAAATGTCGGCATCGCAATAAACATAGAAGAAGGTGATAAATATTATTTCCGTAACATAAGCTGGGTAGGTAATACAAAATATGATACAGCGACTTTAAACAGAGTGCTCGGCATTCGTAAAGGCGATGTGTATAATAAAGAGTTGCTTAAAGCCAACTTGGAATATAACGAAGGCGGCTACGACATCACTTCGATTTATCAAGATGACGGTTATCTTTTCTTCACCGTCGACCCAGTGGAGGTGAGAGTCGAAAATGATTCTATCGATATGGAATTCAGAATCTTCGAAGGCGACCAAGCTTCGATAGGAAAAGTGTCGGTAAAAGGCAATACAAAAACTAATGACCATGTCGTTATGCGTGAAATGTATACAAAACCAGGCCAGCTTTATAGCAGAAGCGATGTCATCAGAACAACTAGAGAACTCGCGGCTTTAGGTTATTTCAACGCAGAAACTTTGATGCCAAATATACAACCAAATCCTTCAGATGGAACAGTTGATGTTGAATATATCGTGGAAGAAACTTCTTCTGACCAAATTGAGCTGTCAGCAGGTTGGGGCTATAATAAGCTTATCCTTACTTTAGGATTGACACTCAATAACTTCTCATTTAAAAATATGTTCAAAAAAGGAGCATGGACTCCATTGCCTGGTGGCGACGGACAAAAATTGTCATTCAGAGTACAGACTTACGGAACGACATATCTCTACTATGGTGCTTCATTTACAGAACCTTGGCTCGGCGGCAAGAAGCCAAATTCATTTACGACATCTTTATATCACTCCACATATACCAATGGTTATGCAAAGTCGGATGATAAATTCGCAAGTTTCAAGACAACCGGTCTCTCATTCGGTCTCGGCAAACGTTTGACTTGGCCTGATGACTATTTTACTGTTTATCATGGTATTAACTTGATGAGATATGGCCTCGACAATTACACAACAATATTTGACTTCGGTACAGGCTCTGGTTATTTTAACGTTATTAGTTATAACATTAGCGTCGGTCGTAACTCAGTCAGCCAGCCTATTTATCCTCGCTATGGCTCTGAATTGATTATGTCGTTGGAATTGACACCTCCATATTCTTCAATCAGTGGCGTGGATTATGAAAAATTATATCCAGGTGATAAAAACAAGGCTGTAAGAGAAGACCATATGTATCGTTGGGTTGAATTCCATAAGTGGAAATTTAAACTTGCTTGGTACACAGAACTTTATGATAAACTTGTTCTTATGACAAGAGTAAGATTCGGATTCTTGGGATGTTATAATAAAGATATTGGCGTAACTCCGTTTCAAAGATTCTACCTCGGTGGCGATGGCTTGTCAAATTACAACCTCGACGGTCGCGAAATCATCGGAATGCGTGGTTATGGAAATGAAACGCTTACACCTCTTTATTATATTAACGAAAATATCGGAGGTAACATATTTACAAAATATACTATGGAACTGCGTTATCCACTTTCTCTTAATCCAACAGCGACAATCTATGCGCTCGGTTTCGTTGAAGCTGGTAACGACTGGCTTGGCATAGAAAACTTCAATCCATTCGATGTGTATCGTTCAGCAGGTCTCGGCGTCCGTATCTATCTCCCAATGTTCGGTATGCTCGGTATCGACTGGGGTTACGGCTTCGACGACGTTCCAGGTATGAAAGATGCTAACAAGAGTCAGTTCCACTTCTCAATCGGAGGATCTATTGATTAATTCATAATGCATAATTGAGAGTGAACAATTAATAATTAATAATGTATAATTTATAAATTACAATAAAAATTAAGAATATGAAAACAAGAAAATCAATTTTATTATTAGCAGTGATGTTCCTTTTAGGAATTTCAGTTAATGCTCAACAAAATCAAAGAATTGCTTACGTCGATTCAGATTATATCTTGGAAAATATACCAGAATACACTGATGCTCAGGAAGAAATAAACCAGCTTTCAAAAAAATGGGAAAAGGAAATAACAGCCTTATTCCAAGCAGCACAAGAGTTGGACCGCGAATATCAAGCAGAATCAGTGCTTCTTTCTGAAGATCAAAAGAGAAAGAAAAAAGAAGCTATCACAGCAAAACGTCAAGAAGCTGAGAATTTAAGAATGCAATACTACGGACCAGAAGGTGAACTCTTTGCAAAAAGAGCAGAACTTATCCAGCCAATTCAAGAAAAAGTTTATAATGCTATAAATCAAGTTGCTTTGACAAAAAATTATGCTTTCGTTTTCGATAAAGCTGCTGGAACATCAATGCTTTATTGCAGCGATAAAAACGACATCAGCGATGAAATCCTCGATGAAATCGGCAACGTAATGCAAACCGTTCGTCGTGAAGACAGAAAGAAAAACAATTAACAATTTGCAATTAACAATTTATAATTGAATAGTGAAAATTATTATATTTGCAAAAGAAAAAAATAACAATAAAATAAATAGAAAAAATGAGAAAATTAGCTAAGTTATTATTCGCAGTCGTATTGACAATGGGCGTAAGTTTTGGTGTTAATGCTCAATCTTTAAAAGTTGGTCACGTTGATTCATCAGCAATCATGGAAATTATGCCAGAAAGAACACAACTTGAACAAGAACTTCAAGCATATGCTGCAGAATTACAATCAGAAATTCAAGCTATGTATGGTGAGTATCAAAATAAAGCTCAAGACTATCAAGCAAATGAAGC
>JAFOBJ010000013.1 GCA_017381865.1 Bacteroidales bacterium | reverse complement strand
GCATATGACTTTTTCTTTCATTGTTTTAAAATTAAGTTGGTGAAATATGTTTTGAAAGTATGTAATAAAGAATTGGAAGATACCTATTAATATGTGCCATCAATAACTCGTATTTTCCAATAAGTTTTCTGTGTTTCTTTTTCTTGATTGCCTTGACTGCGACCTTCGCTGCTTTGTCAACATCGAGGCCTTTAGCTTGACCTGGGTCCATTTTATCGTAACGCTGTCCGTCGCCCATGAGTGCGCTCTTGCTGATGTTGGTGTTGATTCTTCCTGGAATTAAGAATGTTACGCTCACGTTGTCGTATTCCAAATCCATAGCTTCGAAGAACCCGAACAAGGCATGTTTTGATGAACAATATGATGTTCTTAATGGGAAACCAAATAATCCGGCGAGCGAAGTCGTGACGGAGATGCTGGTGTGTTTTGAGTTGAGAATCTCGTCTTTAAATTGTTTGATGAGATATACCGCACTCCAATAATTTATCTGCATTATTTTCTTGTCGGTCTCGAAGTCTGTCTCCAATGCTTTGGCTCTTTGTGAGATGCCGGCGTTTAAAACAAAAAGGTCGATGTTTGTGTTATATGATTTAACAAATTGAACAAAATCGTCTATGCTTGAATATTCTTCGAAATTACATTCTTTGGTAAAGACTTTAACACCTGAAGTTTCGCACGATTTCTTGGTTTCTTCTAATCGGTTTTTGTCGACACCCGTCAGGAACAAGTTGCAGCCTTCTTTCGAAAGCTGTTTTGCTATCGAGGCTCCTATCCCGGAACTCGCTCCTGTTACGAGTGCGTATTTGTCTTTGAAGTTTATCATGGTTAATTTTTTAAGACAACGGTCAATGGTCAATGGTCAACAGTTATTGTCCATTTTGTCTCTGCCGATGTCAATTCGAGTCGCAAAAATATAACAATTTTTAAAAGCATTTGAAAAAATGATAAAATATTTTATTAAATCAATTTGGTAAAGTAAATATATTTACTATTTTTGCACAACTGAAAAATGAATCTAATTTAACTAATAGAAAAATGGAAATTTTTGAAAGAATAGCGAAGGACTCAGGCGGTCCTATTGGTCAATACAGAGACCGTGCACACGGTTATTTCGTTTTCCCAAGATTAGAAGGTGAGTTGGGACCTCACATGCGTTTCAATGGCGTTGATGTCTTGAACTGGAGTTTGAACAACTACCTCGGTTTGGCTAATCATCCAGAAATCAGAAAGGTTGATGCTGAAGCTGCTGCAAAATGGGGCATGGCATATCCAATGGGCGCTCGTATGATGAGCGGCAACACTCGCCTCCACGAAAGATTAGAACAAGAACTCGCTGACTTCGAAAGAAAAGAAGCAGCCTACGAATTCAACTTCGGCTACCAAGGCATCGTATCTACAATCGACGCTTTGACAACACGCCACGACGTCATCGTCTTCGACTCTGAAGCTCACGCTTGTCTCATCGACGGTAAACGTCTCCACCTCGGACAATCATTCCACTTCAAACACAACGATATAGTAAGTTGCGAAAACGCTCTTAAACGTGCAACAGAAATCGTCGCTAAGACAGGCGGCGGTATCTTGCTCATCACTGAAGGTGTCTTCGGCATGACAGGTGCTCTCGGTATCTTGGATCAAATCGTTGAGTTGAAGAAGAAATATCAATTCCGTATCCTCATCGACGACGCTCACGGTTTCGGTGTTATGGGACCAACAGGTCGCGGTACTTCAGAACACTTCGGAGTTATGGATGAAATCGACCTTTACATCGGCGCTTACGCTAAGTCAATGGCAACAATCGGCGGTTTCGTCGCTGGTCCTAAATATGTCATCGACTACTTACGTTACAACATGCGTTCACAGATGTATGCCAAGTCATTGCCAATGCCAATCGTTGAAGGCTGCTTGAAACGTCTTGAAATCATCAGAAGCGCAGAAGGCGATGAGCTTCGTAAGAAATTATGGACTGTTACACGCGCTTTGCAAGACGGTTTCCGTAACTTAGGTTTCGAAATCGGACCAGCTGAAGCATGCGTCACACCAATCTTCTTGCCAGGTAATGAAGAACAGGCTGCACAAATTGCGAAAGACCTTAGAACAAATTACAAGATTTTCTGTTCTATCGTTACATATCCGGTTATCCCAAGAGGTATGATTATCTTCAGAATCATCCCGACTGCAGCACACACATTGGAAGATGTCAACTACACATTGAATGCGTTTGCCGATGTCAAGAGAAAACTTGCTGAAGGTAAGTACGACTCTGACGAAATGCCGAATATGGCAATTTGGTAAACACATTATTAATATGACGAATTTTTATAAAGATAAAGTTATTATAGTGACAGGAGCCAGCTCGGGAATCGGGTTGGCTTCTGTTCGTAATTTTGCATCCCTTGGAGCAAAAGTAGTGCTTGCCGCACGTTCCATCGAGAAACTCGAAAAAATAGTAGAAGAATTAAATAATAGATATGCTGCTCATAGCTCACAGCTCACAGCTTATTGCATAAAAACCGACGTCACCAAAGAAGAAGATTGTAAAAATCTTATTGAAAAGACAATCGAAACATTTGGCAAGATTGACATTCTTGTGAACAATGCAGGCATTTCGATGAGGGCAGTCTTTAAGGATTTAGACTTAAATGTTATGCGCTCATTGATGGATACCAATTTCTGGGGAACGGTATATTGTACGAAATACGCCTTGCCGTATCTTCTTGAAAGTAAGGGCACTGTCGTTGGAGTCATTTCCACGGCTGGATATGTCGGGCTACCGGCACGCACTGCATATTCCGCTTCTAAGTTCGCAGTGCGAGGATTTTTAGAGACCTTACGCATCGAACATTTATATGACGGATTGAATGTTTTGGTCTTCGCTCCGGGCTTCACGGCATCCAATATCCGCAACGTCGCCTTGACTGCAGATGGCAGTCCGCAAGGGGAGACGCCGCGTGATGAAGAAAAAATGATGTCAGCTGAAAGAGTGGCACGAATTTTGGCGCGAGGCATCATGAGAAAAAGAGCTCAGATGGTACTGACACCGCTTGGCAAAGCGACGCTTTTTGCTAGCAGAAACCTGCCACGCGTGACAGATAGAGTAGAATACCGGATGATGTCTAACGAACCCAATAGTCCACTTAAAAAAATAAAATAATATGTTATTAATAAAAAAGATAGCAGTTTACATCAACATCGTCAATTGTTCTTTGATTAAATATTTTGCCAAAGAACTTACTCGCAACGGCATTAACCTCACTCCAGAACAGTATCTTGTGATGGACATTTTGTGGGACGCCGAAGTGATGTCGCAGCAAGCCATTGCCGACATAATTCAGAAAGACAAGAATTCGGTTACAAAATTCATCGACTCATTAGAAAAGAAAGGACTCGTTTATCGTCAGGTCAACAAGACCGACAGAAGAGTCAATAACATCGTTGTTTCAGAAGAAGGAATGAAGCTGAAGGCCAAGACAACGGAAGTCGCCATCGGCATGATGAGAAACGTTTTGAAGAATATAAAAGAAGAAGACCTGATGGCATTGGATAAAGTGATGAATCAGATTAAGGAAAATATTGACGAAGCGGAGAAGGAGGCTTAGCTATCAGCCTTCAGCTATCAGCGGTTAGTAGAGACGCGTCGAACACACCAAAGAAATAAACAAGGGGGTGTTTGACACGTCTTTTTTTTTGTTAGGAGTTGGAAATTATGATGGATGGTACGAGTTGAAAATTGATAGTCTAAGTGAAATTTGGATTGTAACCATAAAAAATATTGGCATTGTAACTTTTTTATGGTTATAACCCTAATTTATTAAAAATAGTTGTATATTTGCCGTAAATAAATTTAGACATGAAGAAGAGGGACTTGTACATTTCTAAAATACTGCCGTTTGTTGATAAACCTGTTATAAAAGTTATAACTGGTATTAGAAGAAGTGGTAAATCGGCTTTGTTGATGTTGCTGAAAGATTATCTTATAGAAAAGGGTACTGCTTTTGACAACATAATCTACATTAATTTTGAGAGCATGGAGTTTGCCGATATAGAAACAGCCAAAGATTTATATTCGTATATAATCAAGCGAAAACCTCAAAACTGTAAGTGTTACATACTTCTTGATGAGATACAAAATGTTAAAGAATGGGAGAGAGCGGTTAATTCATTTCAAGTAGATATTGATTGTGACATTTATATTACAGGATCTAATTCTCAGTTGCTTTCGTCTGAATTGTCAACTTTATTGGCAGGAAGATATGTGGAGTTTGTGATTGAAACATTGTCTTTTAGCGAATATCTCGATTTTAAGGATGATGAAGAAAAGGACATCTACAAATTGTTTAGTCAGTATCTTAAATTAGGAGGCTTTCCTGCAATTCATGCATATAATTATGATGTTGATTCGGCATATAAGATTGTAAGTGATATATATTCCTCAGTGATATTGCGAGATACGATACAAAGGCATAACATCAGAAATGTTGACCAGCTTAATAGAATAATGCGGTTTATATTGGTTAATATTGGAAATCTGTTTTCTGCCAAAAGCATTTCGGATTATTTTGTTTCTCAGAAAAGAAAGATAGATGTAAATACTGTCTATAATTATCTGTCGGCTTTAGAAAGTGCATATATTATACGACGTGTTAATCGTTATAATCTTAAAGGCAAGGAAGTGCTGAAGACAAATGAAAAGTTTTACCTCAGTGACCATGCCTTGTTATATGCATTGATGGGGTATGATTCACAATGGATTTCTGGCGTTATGGAAAATATAATTTTTCTTGAGTTTGTACGTCGTGGATATTCTACCTATGTTGGTAAATATGACGATAATGAGATAGATTTCGTTGGAGAAAAAAATGGTGAAAAAGTCTATGTTCAAGTAACATATAAGATTGAGACAGAAAAAACATTCGAAAGAGAAGTTAATACACTGCTGAAAATTAATGACAACTATCACAAATATATAGTGACATTAGATGATATGATAGCAGGCAACGTAGGTGGAATAGAAAAAGTACATATAGCTGATTTCCTTCTTAAAGAGGATTGGTGATAAAAAAGAAGCTCGACATTTCTGCCGAGCTTCTTTTCCCTTTTAACGAATAAATTTAATTCTTAATCTTCGACGATAGCATCGTTTGGACATGCACCTGCACATGAACCACAACCAACACATGAATCAGCGTCAATTACATAGATGTCGCCTTCAGAAATAGCACCTACTGGGCACTCGTCGATGCAAGTACCGCATGCTACACAATTGTCTAAAATTTTGTAAGCCATAATAATTTTTTTTAATTTGAATTTGGTGCAAAGATATAAAGATAATCGGTATAAAAACAAAAAAAATTAAAAAAACTTTTCTTTATTTTTTTATTCATTTTTTTGTCTCTTGATAACAATAAATAACTACATTTGCAGAAAATTTGCTTAATCAAAATTAATACAACATTAATATAGTTAACTATGACAAAAATATCAAAAGTTGTAGAACTCGAACAAGTAGTTATCCGCTTTGCGGGTGACTCTGGAGACGGTATGCAGTTGACTGGTAATTTGTTCTCAGACTCAACAGCATTCGCCGGTAACGATTTCGCTACATTCCCTGATTATCCAGCTGAAATTCGTCCTCCACAAGGTACAGTATCTGGCGTTTCTGGATTCCAAGTACACTTCGGACACAAACCAGTACACACAACAGGTGACCTCTGTGACGTGTTAGTAGCAATGAACCCAGCTTCTATCAAAGCTAACATGCGCTGGTTAAAACCAGGTACAACAATCATTTTCGACGTCGATTCATTGACTGACAAATCTCTCGAGAAAGCTGGCTATGCAGCTGACCCAACAACAGATGATACTCTCAGCCAATACAAAGTTATCAAGGCTCCTATCTCATCACTTACATTGGAAGCTTTGAAAGACTTCGGAATGGATAGAAAATCAATGCTTAAGTCAAAGAATATGTTCGCTCTCGGTATCGTGATGTACCTCTTCAACCGCGACATTACTCAGCTTAACCATTATTTCGAAACAAAATTCAAAAACAAACCTCAGGTTATTGAAGCAAACAAGACTGTTGTCGCTGCTGGTTACAGCTACGCTGACACTCTCGAAATCTTTGCTAACACATATCGCATTCAACCAGCTGAACTTCCTAAAGGAAAATACCGCGACATCTCTGGTAACGTCGCTACAGCATGGGGTCTCATGGCAGCTAGCGAACGCTCAGGTCGCCAATTATTCGTAGGTTCTTATCCTATCACTCCTGCTACAGACATCTTGGTTGAACTCACAAAACATAAAGACTTAAAAGTTAAGGCTTATCAAGCTGAAGATGAAATCGCTGGTATCACATCATCAATCGGCGCTGCATTCGCAGGCTGCTTATCAGTGACAACAACTTCAGGTCCTGGTCTCTCTCTTAAATCAGAAGCCCTCGGACTCGCAGTCATGACAGAACTTCCACTCGTCGTCATCGACGTACAACGTGGCGGTCCTTCAACAGGTCTTCCTACTAAGACAGAACAAAGCGACTTGACACAAGCTTTATTCGGCCGTAACGGCGACGCTCCTCTCATCGTATTGGCAGCTAAGAGCTCAGTCGACTGCTTCTACTCAGCATTCGAAGCTTGTAAACTCGCATTGGAACACATGACACCTGTTATCTTATTGACAGACGGTGCTCTCGGCAACGGTACAGAAATTTTCCGTATCCCAAGAGTTGCTGACCTTCCAGCAATCGTTCCTCCAATCGCTAAAGCTAACGACCCAGAATATCAACCATATCGCCGTGACGAAGAAAAATTACGTCGCGAATGGGCTATCCCTGGAACAGAAGGCTTACGTCACCGCATCGGTGGTCTCGAAAAAGAAAACGGCAAGGGTAACGTTTCTCACGACCCAAGAAACCACGAACTCATGACAGAGCTCCGTGAAGAAAAAGTTAACCGCGTAGCAAACTACATCCCAGAACAAGAAATCATCGGCGACCCTAACGCTGACCTTCTCGTAGTAAGCTGGGGCGGCACTTATGGCGTTGTTCTTTCAGTTGTTGAAAAGATGATTGCTGAAGGCAAGTCAGTAGCACACGCTCACTTCCGTCACATCTCTCCACTTCCAAAGAACACAGAACAAGTGTTGAGCGGTCATAAGAAGATCGTCGTTTGTGAAATGAACAGAGGTCAATTTGCTAACTACTTACGCATGAAACACCCTGGACATATCTACGAACAATATAATAAGGTACAAGGCTTGCCATTCTTGACAGCCGAATTAGAAAATAAGTTTAATGACCTTTTAAAATAAGAAAGCACTATGGAAAATATAAATAACAATCAGGTTGTTAATCTTACAAAAGAAGATTTCGTAAGCGATCAAATAGT